>CANRER010000050.1 GCA_947629615.1 uncultured Clostridia bacterium
CCGGGCCTCGAAAACGCCGAGTTCGTGCGCTTCGGCGTTATGCACCGCAACACCTATATCGACGCGCCCGGCCTTCTTGCGCCCGATTACAGCCTTCTCGCCGAGCCGCGCGTGTTCATTGCGGGGCAGCTCTCCGGCGTGGAGGGCTACGTTGAGTCGGCTTCGTCGGGGCTTGTGGCGGGGATAAACGCCGCTCGCCGCGCCCTCGGCGAGGAACCCTTGATTTTTCCGCCCACCACGATGACCGGCGCGCTGGCGGCTTATATAACCGAGCCTGAGCGGAAAAATTTCCAGCCAATGAACGCCAATTTCGGAATTATTGAGTGGGGACATAGCAAAATTAAGAATAAAAAAGAACGTTATGAACATATTTCCGCTAATGCTTTGAAAAATTTAGCAAGTTGCACAAAAATGAATTAAAAAATTGCACAACATGACAGAGAGAAATTTTAATTTTTTTATTGATTATTTGAAAATAAAATGTTAAAATATATGTAACGATTATGAGATTGGGGTACTATGCCCTTTTCTCGGTAAGAAATTCAAGGAGGATTATTGGTATGAAAAAGGTAAATGTTCGCGCGCTTGCCGCCGGGCTTGCCGCGTCCGTCGCCATGACCTGCTTGGCGGGCGTGAGCGCGTTCGCCGCTCCGCAGGCCGTCGGCGAGGCCGCACAGGCTGTCATGCCCACGAGAGTTCAGGCTATCGAGGCTCTCGAAAGGGCGAACGATCAGTGGATAACGGCCAACAGGAACCACGGCAGGTCTTTCTGGGATAACGCCGCTTACCATGTTGGCAACATGGAGGCTTATTTCACCACCGGTATCGAGGCCTACCGCAATTATTCCGAGGCTTGGGCCATCCAGAACAACTGGAAGGGCGCTACCAGCAACAACAAGTCCGCTTGGAAGGGCGGCGCCTCAACGGGCGGCTACGGCGAAGGGCAGGACTTCGTTCTGTTCGGCGACTGGCAGATATGCTTCCAGACATACATAGACCTCTATAACGACGAGCTTATGCAATCTCAGGGCAAAACGAAGGACGACAATAAGGTCGCCCGCGCCACCGAGGTTATGAGCTATCAGATGTCCACCGGCAAAACCGACTGGTGGTGGTGGGCCGACTCGCTGTTCATGGCCATGCCCATCATGAGCAAGATGTATGTCCTCACCGGCGACCTTGAGTATCTCGATAAGCAGTACGAGTGGTTCAAGTGGGCCGCAGAAACCGTTGACGGCGGCACCAAGGACGGTATGTGGGATACCGAGGAACAGCTCTTCCACCGCGACGGTAAGTACATCTACCCCGACCATAAGACCGACAGCGGCAAGAAGGACTTCTGGGCCCGCGGCTCCGGCTGGGTATTTGCCGGCCTTGCGAGGGTTCTTTCCGATATGCCCACCGATTACGAGCACAGAGATTATTTCCTTGATAAATATACCCAAATGGCTCAGGGCGTTGCCCGCAATCAGCAGCCCGAGGGCTTCTGGTCCCGCTCCATTATCGACCGCGCTTATGCCGACGGCTTCGAGTCCAGCGGCACCTCGTTCTTCACCTACGGCCTCGCTTGGGGCATAAACAGCGGCTATCTTGACCGCGAAACCTACCTCGACACCGCTCTTAAGGGCTGGTACTTCCTCTACAACACCGCTCTCCAGAGCGATGGCGTGGTTGGCTATGTTCAGCCTATCGGCGAAAATCCCAGGCAGAGCCTTAACATCGGCGGCCGCAACACCGCCAACTTCGGCGTCGGCGCCTTCCTGCTCGCCGCTTGCGAAATCTCTAAGCTGGCCGGCGGCGTTGACGGCGATAAGACCGATAATCAGGACATTTACCCCTACCTGCTCAGAAAGCTCGTCGGTAAGTACGTTATCGAGGTCAACACCGCTCATATGTTCGAGGGCGGCGTTATCCACCACCACGACGAGAGCAACCACAATATGCAGACCTACCGCAGCGGCGAAACCGTTATGATTCCGCTCTGCACCATTCAGAACTACATGGGCAACACCGTTGCCGAAAACGGCAATAACGTTACCATAACCCGCGTTGTCAAGAGGGGCGCCTCCAACGTTACCCACACGGTGGTTCTCACCAAGGGCAGCGCGTCCTACACGGTTGACGGCGCACCCATGACCCTTCCCGTTCCCGTCGAGGATAAGAACGGCTACATCTGCGCTCCCGTGCGTCAGGTAATGGAAGGCCTCGGCTATGAGATTTGGTACAGCCCCTACAGCGGCACAAGCAGATACGTCGCCAACAACCCGATGGACGCCCTTGTCGTTATCTCCGAGAAGGTCGATCCCTTCTTCGGCTGCGACGCCAACGCCGTTGAGCTTCTCCGCTGGATGCTCGAGGTAAACCACCACTATCCCACCCGTCCCACTCAGACTGTCAGAAGCTACACGGTTGATAAGCCGCAGGCTCCTCAGGCTACCAGCAGGACGGCTCCCACCGGAACGAAGGTAACTCTTACTGCGGCCATGCTCAACGCTCCCACCGACGAGGCTCCCAA
This sequence comes from uncultured Clostridia bacterium, assembly GCA_947629615.1. GTDB lineage: Bacteria > Bacillota > Clostridia > UMGS1883 > UMGS1883 > JAFLUQ01. The sequence continues at coordinate 2,516 of CANRER010000050.1, forward strand.
TCCTCCGGCCAACGCCATTGACGGCAACACCGGAACCTTCTGGGCGGCCAAGAAGGGCAGCAACATGATAATCGACCTCGGCTCCTCGATGGTCGTAAGCGGCGTGGGCGTTCGTATGCGCTCCTACGACGACGGCAGAGTGGTATACTATGGCATATCCGCTTCCGCCAACGGCTCTAACTACACCTCTTACTACACCGGCAACTGCACCGAGGGCGGCGGCGTTATGGAATACACCACCACCGCTACCAACGCAAGATACATCAGAATAGAAACAAGCGGCAACAGCGTCAGCGACTGGGCTTCCGTCGCCGAGATAGAGGTTTATACCGGCGGCTCCGTCGATCCCACTCTCGGCAAGCCCACGGGCGGCGCGGCGGCGGGCGGTGCGACCGGCGGCAAAATATCCCTTAACGCCGGTATGGCGAAGGCCTCCGCAGAGCCCGAGGCCGCCAACCCCGGCAGAAACGCCGTTGACGGCAACGCCTCCACGGTTTGGGCCGCTCAGGGCCCCGCCAATCTCGTTATCGACCTTGGCAGTGCGCAGACTATCGGCAGCGTGGGCGTTCAGATGAAGAACTACGCCGCGGACGGCAACGGCGGCAGAAGCGTAAACTACGGCATTTCCGTATCTACCGACGGCAGCAGCTATACCTCCGTATTCAGCGGCAGCGCGGCGGCAGGCGGCGGCGTTATGGAAACCAAGCCCGTTGGCCAGAGCGCGAGATATATCAAGATTGACGTGAACGGCAGCAACGAGGGCGACTGGGCTTCTCTTGCCGAGGTTGAGGTTTACTCCGGCGGCGCGGGCGGCGCGTCCGGCCCCGCGGTAATCTCCGCCATATCCTCCTCGCCCGTTGGTAATCTTGAAAAGCTTAAGGCTGCCGGCTCCGCCATACTTGTAAGCGAAAACTCGCCCGCTTCCAACGCCATCGACGGAAACAATTCCACTTCTTGGAAGGGCAACGCCAACCACAGCCTTGTCGTTGAGATGTCCCGCTCCAGGACTGTTACCAGCGTCGGTGTGCTTATGAGCGGCGACGAAACTCAGGACTACACGATTTCCGTGTCCGAGGACGGCAGCGAATGGACGCCCGTTTACATCGGCACCTGCGTCACCGGCGAAATGGCCTATCACCCCTGCGAGGCAAAGGGTAAGTACGTTATGATTACTCTTTCCGCCGAGGGCAGAGTGGCCGAGGTTCAGGTTTACGGCGCCGAGTAAATCGCGAATAAAAATTTATAGGGGGTTCCCATGTGGGAACCCTCTTTATATTAAAATAATGCTTTACATTTGGCTGAAAATGTGGTAATATAAGATTAGATACAGATTAGCCCAAAAGGAGGAAAAGCCATGTTTGAAAAATCAAAGGAGTTTGTGGCCCCCAAGGCTAAAACCGCCGGCGAGGTCGCGATTATCGCGGCGGCGTGGGTGGTTGTGGCCGCCGCGGTGGGCCTTATAATGATGAAGGTTTCTTGGGTCGGCGGCATAAGCGCGATGCTTGTCGTCGTTCCGCTGTACCTGCAAAAGCTGTTCACCCGCGAATTTGCCTATACTCTCGTGGGCGATAAGCTCACCGTTGAGGTGGTCGATTTCCGGCAAAACCGCACCCCTCTCGGCAGCCCCGTTTTCATGGAGGACCTCGAGGTGTGCGCGAGGATTGACGACTCCGCCCATAACGATGCCTTGAAGGCTACATACGTTCAGACGATAGAGGCCAGAACCTCCCCCTCGTCCAAGACGGCTTGCTTCGCCGCCTTTGAGCGGGACGGCAAGCGCAGCCTTGTGTACTTCGAGCCGGTGGATATGCTTGTAGCCGAAATGAAAAAATACGCGGCGGATAAGATTTTTATATAAGCCGCCGTTTAACGCAAAAACGGGCCGCCGCTTAACGCAAAAACGGGCTGACGCCCGACAGAGGTGATTTTTATGAAATTCAAAAAAGCATTTGCGCTGCTGCTGTGCGCCCTGCTCACGGCAAGCTCCGCCTTTGCCTATACTCTTGGTTCCGACGAAAGGTACGGCAAAAGCGACATAGTTGCAAAAATGGAGGCGCTTTTGGGCGAAATCCGCCGCTCCTCGGAGCCCGACGAGCCCGAGGACGAGGGCGAAAAAAAGGAGGCCGGCGCGGTCTATCTCAGCGCGGACGCCTTTGTGATAGGGGGCGGCTTCGTTATCAATCCGCAAAAAATTCGGATAAACGAGGGCGACACCGCCGCCGACGTGCTGTTGAGCTATCTTAACGCCAACGGCGAAATCGGCAGCAACGCCGAATATTCAGGCAGCGCGGAGAACGATTTTTACCTGAAGGCCCTTAAGGCCTCGTCCGTGACCTTTAACGCCGATGCGGACTTCGAGAGCTGGCTCGGCGATGTAACGGCCTACTACAAGCCCGAAAACCAAACCGACGGTATGCTCGGCGAGATGGACGTGACCGACCTTGCCGGCTGGATGTTCTTCATCAACGGCAAGCCCGCCTCCGAGGGTATGTCCGACTGTGAGGTCAAGGACGGCGACGTAATTATGATGCGCTACACCGTGGCCGGCGGCATGGATATGGGCGGCGAGGCCTTCGGCGGCGTTGACGAGCCGTATACCCGCGCCGTGCGGCTGGACGGGGTTATAAAGGGCATAGCCGACGGGGATTTGGAGCTTTATGACTGCCTCGAGGTAATAAACCGTGTCGATGTAACCCAAGGTGAGATAAATGAGCTTTTGCGTTAAGCTTGAACGGATAGTCGCCGCCGCGGTTTCTGCGGCGGTCGTCTTTTCCTGCGCCTTTGCCGCCGAACCGACGGACGTTCGCTCCGCCGTCGAGGCCGCGACGGCCTATAAGCGCGGCGGCGCGGCCACCCTTGCCGAGGCTCTCACCCCCGGCGAGGACGACTGGTACGCCGTGGCCGTGAGCGGCGAGGCCGAGGGCTATCTTGATAAGCTGGAGGCTTACGTGGCCGAAAGGTATGCCGCGAGCGGAGGCCTTGACGACCATAAGGCCACGGAGTGGCACAGGGTGATACTTGCCGTGAGGGCTTTGGGCGGCAACCCGGAGAGCTTCGGCGGGGCGAACCTCATAAGGGACGGCATAACCGAACCCGTCGTCGCGCCCGAAAACCAAGGCGTGAACGGTCTTATGTGGGCCGCGCTTGCCGCGAAGGGCAGCGGCTCGCCCGAGGCGGAGGCCGAAATAAGCGGGCTTTGCGCCGCTTTGGCCGCCCGCCAGAACGCCGACGGCAGCTTTTCGCTGCGCGGCGCGGGCGACAGCGACCTGACGGCTATGGCTGTCCGCGTATTTAACGGCGTGGCGGGCTTTGAAAATAATCTCGCGGCGGCGCGGGCCGCCCTCGACGCCATGCGTCTGCCAAGCGGGGGCTTCGCCTCGTCGGGCGCGGAAAACAGCGAAAGCGCGGCGCAGGTCGTTTTGGCTCTCTGCGAGCTGGGCGAAAGGCCCGATGCGGAGGCGGACGTTTTGCTGAAATACCAAAACCCCGACGGCGGCTTTGCCCACCTGCCGGGAGGAAAATCCAACAGCATGGCCACCGCGCAGGCGCTCTTGGCCCTCACCGCATACGAAAGGGTCTGCGCCGCCGAAGCCGAGCAGGCTCCCGCCGAAGCCGAGGCCGTATCCGCTCCCGCTCCCGAGGCCGCGCCCGAAAAGCCGACCGAGCCCGCCTCCGCAAATGTTGCGGAAGGCGCGGACGAGCCTTCGGCTCCGCAGTCGGCGGCCGAACCAAAGGCTGAACCCGCTCCCGAGGCCGTTCCCGCGGCTTCTCCCGAGGTCGTTCCCGAGGAAGCCGCGCCGACCGAGCGGGAGGGGCCTCCCGCCGAAGCCGCCGAGCCTGTTCGCGAGCCGAGCGCGGAGGGCGGGCAAAGCGCGGCTCCCGCCGACGAAAAGCCGAGCGGCCTGCCGATGTCGGCGATTTTTGCCGTCGTCGCGGCGGCGGCCATAGCGTTTGCAATAATCAAGCTGAAAAAATAAAACGCCGCTCGGCGCGGGGCGCAGCCGCTCCGCGTCCGCGAGAGAAAGGCGGGAACCTATTTGAGAAAAAAGCTTATTTTAGCGGCGGCCGCGCTGGCGTTGGCCGCGGCGCTGATATTTATCATATTTAACATAACCTCGCCGGACGAGTTTTTCGACGTGGAAAGCCCCCTTTGGGAAAGCGGCCCCTGCGCGGAGCTTTCCGTCGAGTTCGGGGCCGACAGGAGCGCCCTCCCGCCCGAGCTGGAGGCTTATGTTCCCGAGGACGGCTACATCATCGGGCCGGTTAAGCTGAGCCTCGGCGAGGGCGAAACAGCGTGGGAGCTGCTCGTCAAGGCGGCGAAATACTATAAAATACCCGTGGACGCGCAGGGCAGCGGGGCCTCGGTCTATGTGCGGGGCATAAATCAGCTTTACGAGTTTTCGGTCGGGGAGATGAGCGGCTGGGTGTATTACGTGAACGGCAAATCTCCCTCGGTCGGCTGCGGAGCGTGCGGCCTGAGCGACGGCGACGCGGTGCGCTTCGTTTTCACCGACGGGGAAGGGGTGGCGGAGTGAACCGGCTGCACCCGCTTTCCGTCTTTGTGCTTGTGTTTTCCGTCGCGCTTATTTCCGCCGTCACGGCGGAGCCTGTCACAGTCTGCGTGATACTGGCGTCGGGCTTCGCGGCTGCCACGCTTACAGGCGTCCGAAGGTCGTGGCTGCGGCTGCTCGCGATACCGGCGGCGGCGTTGATAAACCCGCTGTTCTCTCACCGAGGGGCCACGGCGTTGTTTTTCGTCGGCGTTACGCCCTTCACGCTCGAGGCGTTTTTGGCGGGGCTTGCCTCCGGCGCGTGGCTTGCCGCCATGCTGCTGTGGTTCGCGGCCTACAGTCGAGTGATGACGACGGACAAGCATCTGTACCTGTTTTCGGCCCTCACGCCGAGGCTCGGGCTCACCCTTTCGGCGGCCCTGCGCTTCACTCCGCTGTTTTTGCGCCGCTTCCGCGAGATATACCTCGCGCGGCGGGCTATGGGCCTTTTCGACGGCAAAACTGCCGCGCAAAGGCTGCGGGGGCGGCTTACGGCTTTTTCGGCGGCCTTCGACTGGGGCATTGAAAACGGCGTGACGACGGCCGTTTCGATGCGCGCGCGGGGGTGCGGCTCCGGGCGGCGCACGGCCTACGCGCTGTTCCGCTTCTCCGCCGCCGACGCGGTCGTCATTTTTCTGTCCGTACTCTGCGGCGCGGTCGTCATAGCGGGCCGCTCCGCTCTGCGCTTCGTGTACTACCCGACGGTTTCGGCCCTGCCGAGAGCCGCCGCGCCGAGGCTGGCCTGCCTCGCGCTTTGCCTTGTGCCGATTTTCCTTTATATCAAGGAGAGATCAGTGTGGATATTGTCAGCTTCCAAAATTTCAGCTTCACCTATGCAGGGGCCTCCGCCCCCGTGCTGAACGGCGTCAGCCTTGACGTGCGCCGAGGCGAGATACTGTTGCTTTACGGCGAGAACGGCTGCGGCAAAACCACGCTTTTAAGTCTTATAAAGCCCGAAACGGCCCCGAAGGGAGCCTCGTCGGGCAGTCTTGCGAGGGGCTTCGCCGAGGGCGGCGCGGGCCTTGTTATGCAGGAGCCGGAGATGCAGATTGTGACCGATAGAGTTTGGCACGAGCTGGCCTTCGCCTGCGAAAGCCTCGGCTGGGAGCGCGAAAGGATACGCCGCCGCGTGGGGGAAACTGCGGCCTATTTTGGGCTTCAGCCCATATTCCGCCGCGACACGGCCTCGCTCAGCGGCGGGCAAAAGCAGCTGCTGAACCTCGCCGCCGCCACGGTGACGGCTCCGGAGCTGCTGCTTTTGGACGAGCCTACCGCCCAGCTTGACCCTTTGTCCGCCGAAAGCTTTATGAATACGGTTCGCCGCCTTAACCGCGAGCTGGGAATAACCTTTGTGATTTGCGAGCACAATACCGAAAACGCTTTCCCTCTTGCCGACCGCGCCGCCTATATGGAAAAGGGCCGCGTAATCGACGTGCTGCCGCCTCGGGAGCTTGGCCGCCTTTTGGCGGGTAAGCCCATGTTCGGCGGCCTGCCCTGCGCTCAGCGGATAGGCGCGGCCCTCGGCGCGGAGGAGCTGCCGCTGACCTCGGGCGAGGCGCGGGAGCTTGTCGGCCGCTTCGGCGGGCCGCTCCGCCCCGACGAGCCGACGCAGGAGCCGCTCGGCGAGTGCGTGCTTAAGGCGAAGGGGCTTTGCCTGCGCTACGAGCCGAAAGGTGAGGATATACTTCGCGGCGTCAGCCTTGAGCTTCACCGCGACGAGATTTTTTCCGTCCTCGGGGCGAACGGCTCGGGCAAAAGCACTCTGCTGCGCGTGCTGGCGGGGCTGCTGCCGCCCACGGGCGGCAAGGCGCTTTATATGGGGCGCGCCCTCAAAAGCTATGGGGCGGAGCTTTATCGCGGCGGCATAGCCCTGCTGCCGCAGGATCCCCGCGACTGCTTCGCGGGCGACAGTCTGCGCGAGGACTGGACGCTCATGGCCGAGGCCTCGGGCTTTGGCAGCTGGGACGGCCTTGCCGAAAGGCTCGGCCTCGCCGACGTGATGGACACTCACCCCTACGACCTCAGCGGAGGGGAGCGGCAGAAGGCCGCTTTGGGGAAAATACTTATGCGCCGCCCCCGCGTTTTACTGTTGGACGAGCCCGCAAAGGGGCTTGACGCGCCGTCGAGGGCCGCCTTTGTCGAAATTCTACGCTCTCTTGCGCGGGAGGGCGCGGCCATACTTCTTGTGACGCACGACGCCGAGCTTGCCGCGTCGGTCAGCCGCCGCTGCGCTCTGCTTTTTGACGGCGAGCTGTTGGCCGCCGCCCCGCCGGAGGAGTTTTTCGGCGAAAACATATTCTTCACCACGCCCGCCGCGCGGATAAGCCGAGTGATATTCAAAAACGCCGTTACCGCCGAAAAAATCGCGGAGCTTTGCAGGCTGAACGGAGAGAAAAATGAACGGTAAATATATGCTCGCGGCCGTCGGGCTTTCGCTTTTGGTCTGCCTGCCGTGGCTCGCGCTTTACGAACGAAAAAAAGCCTCCGTCGCCGAGGCCGTGCTGG
>CANRER010000051.1 GCA_947629615.1 uncultured Clostridia bacterium
AAGCCCCTCTTTGTGCTGCACGACGGCCCGCCCTACGCCAACGGCGATATGCACATGGGCCATGCCCTTAACAAAACGCTTAAGGACATAATCACCCGCTTCAAGAATATGGACGGCTTCAAGGCCCCGTATATCCACGGCTGGGATACCCACGGTCTGCCTATCGAGCGGCAGGCAATAAAGAAGCTCGGCATCGACCGTCACAAGACCAACGTGACGGAGTTCCGCAACGTCTGCAAGGATTTTGCTCTCGGTTATGTGGAAAACCAGAAAAAGCAGATACAGCGGCTCGGCGCGATAGGCGATTGGGACGACATCTACGTCACGCTTGACCCGCTTTTCGAGGCCAAGCAGATTGAGATTTTCGGCGAGATGGCGAAGCGCGGTTATATCTATAAGGGCCTCAAGCCCATTTATTGGTGCCCCGACTGCGAAACCGCGCTGGCCGAGGCGGAGATTGAGTATCAGGAGGATAAGACCGACTCTATCTACGTCAAGTTCCGCGTCACCGACGATAAGGGCGTGTTCGCCTCGGTGGGCGAGCCGCTCGAAAACATCTATTTCGTTATTTGGACGACCACCACGTGGACGCTCCCCGCGAACGTCGCCGTCTGCCTTAACGCGGACTTCGACTACAGCCTTGTCAAGGCGAACGGCGAGGTCTACGTTCTCGCCGCCGAGCTTGCGGACGCGACGATGAAGGCCGCCGGAATAGAGCGGTACGAAACGATTGCCTCGTTTAAGGGCAGCGAGCTGGAATATATGAAGGTCAAGCACCCCTTCATCGACAGGGAAAGCCTTGTCATCGTGGGCGACCACGTAACGCTCGAGGCCGGCACCGGCTGCGTACACACCGCTCCGGGCCACGGCGTGGAGGACTATCAGGTCTGCCTTAAGTACGACGAAATACCCATGATTGTCCCCGTGGACAGCAAGGGCTACTTCAACGAGCAGGCCGGCGAGTTCGAGGGGCTGTATTACGAAAAGGCCAACCCGAGGATAATCGAAAGGCTTAAGGCCGAAAACGCGCTTTTGGCTCTCGAACCCATAATCCACCAATACCCGCACTGCTGGCGCTGCCACGAGCCTATCGTGTTCCGCGCTACCGAGCAGTGGTTCGCTTCGGTGGACGCTATCAAGGATAAGGCCGTCGAGGCCATAAAGGGCGTTAAGTGGATACCCGCTTGGGGCGAGGATCGTATCACCGGCATGGTGCTTGACCGCACCGATTGGTGCATTTCCCGCCAAAGAACATGGGGCGTTCCGCTGCCGATATTCTACTGCAAGGACTGCGGCAAGGAGCTCATAACCGAGGAGAGCATTGCCGCCACGGCAAAGCTGTTCCGCGAAAAGGGCGGCAGCAACGCTTGGTACGAAACCGACGCCAAGGATATTCTGCCCGCCGGAACCAAGTGCGAGTGCGGCTGCACCGAGTTCACCAAGGAAAAGGACATCATGGACGTTTGGTTCGACAGCGGCTCGTCGCACAGCGGCGTTTTGGAGGTCAAGAACGGCCTCAAATTCCCCGCCGACGTATACCTCGAGGGCAACGACCAGTACCGCGGCTGGTTCCAGTCGTCGCTTTTAACGTCGATTGCCGCCAAGGGCGTGGCCCCGTATAAGACGGTAATCACTCACGGCATGATAGTTGACCAAAACGGCGATAAGTTCAGCAAGAGCAAGGGCAACGGCACCAGCCCCGAGGTCATCATCAATAAGTTCGGCGCGGATATTCTCCGCCTTTGGGTCGTTTCGGCGGACTATAAGACCGATATGAGAATATCCGACGAGATTTTGAAGCAGCTCAGCGAGGCCTATCGCAAGATAAGGAACACCGCCCGCTATATCCTCGGCAATATACACGACTTTAACCCCGAAACCGACTGCGTTCCCTTCGGCGAGCTCGGCGAAATGGACCGCTGGAGCCTGACTAGGCTCAACGATATTGTGGGCCGCGTGCTCGAGGCCTACCGCAGCTACGAGTTCCATATGATATATCACGCCATTCACAATTTCTGCGTTGTGGATATGAGCAATTTCTATCTCGACGTTATAAAGGATAGGCTCTATACCTCAAGGAAGGACAGCAAGGAGCGCCGCGCCGCCCAGACCTGTATGTACGAAATTCTGGACGCTGTTGTGCGCCTCATCGCCCCGATACTCTGCTTTACCGCCGACGAGATTTGGCGCGCCATGCCTCACCGCTCCGGCGATAACGCCGAGGCCGTCATTCTGAACGGTATGCCCGCCGTGCGCGAGGACTGGAAGGACGACGCCCTCGAGGCGAAGTGGGCCCGCATACTCGCCGTCAAGAGCGACGTCAGCAAGGTTTTGGAGCTTGCGCGCCGCGAAAAGATTATCGGCAAGTCGCTCGACGCGAAGGTCGAGATTTTCGCCTCGGGCGAGCCGTATAAGTTCGTGAGCGAGATACCCGACCTCGCCGCCGTACTCATCGTGTCCGACGCGGTTGTTACCGAGGGCGAGGGCGAAGGCGTGAAGGGCGAGGCCGAGCCCGGCATTACCGTGAAGGTGTCCGTGGCCGAGGGCGAAAAATGCGAACGCTGCTGGATGAAAACCGCGACGGTCGGCTCTCACCCCGCTCACCCGACGCTCTGCGCTCGCTGCGCCGAAACCTTGGAAATGGAATAAAAGCCGCGCGGGGTTGGGGGTTCGCTCCGCTCCCGTCGGCGTTCTCGCTTAATTGGGGGACTTAAAATGAAAAAGCTTTCCGCTCTTTTTGCCGCGCTTTTGGCCGTTTGCGCCCTTTTGTCGCTTTCCGCCTGCGGCGGGGGAGATGTTAAAAAGGCCGAAAAGGCCGTGGACGACGTTATCGCCGCGTTGAAATCCGCCGATATGGACGCCGTGTCCGCGCTTGTGACCGACGCCGCCGCCTTTAAGGAGGACGATACCGGCATAATCGGCGACCAAGCCGAGCTTGGCAAGGGCATATACGGCCGCCTCAGCTGCGACGTCACCTCCGCCGAAAAGCAAAAAGACGGCTCCGTGACCGTTACGGCGGATATATCCAACGTGGATATGAAAAAGGTTTTCGATAAGTGGATTAAGAGCCTCGCGGCCGCCATGCCCTCGGGCGACGGCTCCGCCGAGCTGGGCCTTACCTCGCTCCTCGACCTTATGAACGCCGAGGACGCCGAAATGGCCGATAAAACCGTGGAATTTTCGGTTGTCGAGCAGGACGGCGAATGGAAGGTCGTGCCCGACGCCGACTTCGTGGACGCCGTTTCCGGCGGCATACTTTCAACGCTCGGCAGCGCGGCTCAAGATTAGTCCGACTGCCTATAAGGGGAGGGTCAGCCTTTGGTTCTATATCTCATACCGTTTGCGGTTATCCTTGCCGCCGACCAGCTCACAAAGCTGCTCGTCGCGGGGCGGCTCGCCGTGGGCGAGAGCGTTCCCGCCGTGCGCGGCCTGTTCGACATAACCTATGTTCAAAATCAGGGCGCGGCCTTCGGGCTGCTTCAGGGGAAAAAGCTGCTGCTCATCGTGATAACGCTGGCGGTTTTCGCTTTTCTCATAATCTACGCCCTGCGCCGCGACACAAGCTCCCGCTGGCTCATGTGGGGGCTTACGTTGGTTTGCTCGGGCGGGCTGGGGAATTTGATCGACCGCGTGGCCCTTGGCTACGTGCGCGATTTTATCGACCTTTCCTTTATCCGCTTCCCCGTGTTCAACATCGCGGACTGCGCCGTGACGGTGGGGGCCGTGATGATGGCGCTTTATATTATGGTGGAGGAGCACAGGCGAAGTGAAGAAGATTTCTTTGACGGCGACCCGGAGTGAGCGGGCCGATAGGTTCATCGCCGCCGCGCTCGGCGGCGAGGGCATAACCCGCAGCCGCGTGAAAAAGCTTATGGACGAGGGGCTTATCACCGTCGGCGGCGAGGTGAGGCCGGCCTCCTACGTGCTTAAACTCGGCGACGAAATATCCGTCGAGCTGCCCGAGCCGAAGGAGCTTGACGCCGCGCCGCAGAATATTCCGCTCAACATAGTTTACGAGGACGAGGACGTGCTTGTGGTGAATAAGCCGCGCGGGCTTGTTGTGCATCCCGCCGCCGGCAACGAGGACGGCACTCTCGTGAACGCCGTGCTGTACCACTGCGGCGGCTCTCTTTCCGCCATAAACGGCGTTATACGCCCCGGCATCGTCCATCGCATAGATAAAGACACCACCGGCCTATTGGTGGTCGCGAAAAACGACAGGGCCCATCTCAGCCTTGCCGAGCAGCTGAAGGACAGAAGCCTCAGCCGCACCTATTACGCCCTTGTGCATGAGAACATAAAGGTCGACAGCGGCACAATAGACGCGCCTATCGCCCGCAGTGAGATTGACCGCCGCCGCATGGCCGTGCTTCATAAGGCCGAAAAGGCCCGCGAGGCCGTCACCGACTTCCGCGTGCTGGAGCGGTTCGGCGCATATACCCTTGTGGAGTGCAAGCTCCGCACCGGCAGAACGCACCAAATCCGCGTGCATATGCGGTTCATTCATCACCCCATTGTCGGCGATAAGACCTACGGCGTGAAAAACGAGGAATTTAACCTCGCGGGCCAGCTCCTGCACGCGGGGGAGATAGGCTTTATCCACCCGCGCACCGGCGAGCGCGTCAGCTTTACGGCACCTCTTCCCGAGGATTTCAGCCGCGTGTTGGATATACTCAGAAAAAGAGCCGCGGCACAGTAGCCGCGGCTTTTGTAGTCTATGTTTTAAGAATAAAGCGTTTATTTCTTTGTAAAAGGAAGCGTCGGAGCAAAGACAGGCTTTGCCAAAGCCGCCGAAGGCGGCAACTCGCGAAAAGTTGAAAAGCAAGCGGAGGCGTTATGAGGGCGGCTTATCCGCCCGAGTAGCCGTAGAGCGGCGAAACTTTTCGCGAAAAAGGAGGAGCAAGCCTTCGTGCGGAGACCTTTTTTCGCAAGAAAAAAGCGTCGGAACAAAGACAGGCTTTGCCAAAGCCGCCGAAGGCGGCATACTCGCAAAAGGTTGTTAGTGAGCCAAAGCCGTCGCGAGGGCCGCTTATCGGCCCGAGCAGGCGACGCGAACGTGACCTTTTGCGAAAAGGAGGAGCAGCGGCGCGAGCCACGTTCCGATTTTCAAAAGAAAATCGGAACAAGCGATGCAACGCTTGCTCCGACGCCGTGGTGGGAGTTATAGGGCTCGAACCTATGACCCTCTGCTTGTAAGGCAGATGCTCTCCCAGCTGAGCTAAACTCCCATATTAATACGAGGGGAAAGATTGGTAGCGGCGAGTGGGCTCGAACCACCGACCGTCCGGGTATGAACCGAATGCTCTAGCCAACTGAGCTACACCGCCACGCTGCTAATCTCCCGCACCGCTCACGCGGTACATTTGGTATTATAGCGCAAAAGACAAGCTTTGTCAAGCCCTTTTCGGAAAAAAATTAAAAATATTTTTATATATTGAAAATCGGTGAAAACAGTGGTATAATTGTAATAAAGCGGGGCGAAGCCCCGCCGCCAAACGAAAGGCAGCGATAGCTATGAAAGACGGATTTGTAAAAATAGCGGCGGCAACGCCGGATATACGGGTTGCGGACGCGGCTCATAACGCCGCGAGCATTGTTTCGCTGGCGCGTGAGCTTGCCGCGAAGTGCGTTAAAGTCGCGGTTTTCCCCGGGCTGTGCGTCAGCGGCTACACCTGCGGCGATTTGTTCCTGCAAAAGCCGCTGCTCGACGGGTGCGAGGCCGCGCTGCTGCGCATTGCCGCCGAAACCGAGGCCCTCGACATGATATTTGCGGTCGGCCTGCCCGTGCGTAAGGGGGGCTGCCTCTATAACTGCGCCGCCGTGATTAAGGGCGGCGAAATACTCGGCCTTGTGCCAAAAACACATCTGCCGAATTACGGCGAGTTTTACGAGCTGCGCCACTTTTCGCCCGCGCCCGAGGGGCTGTCCGCCGTGCGCATGGGCGGGCGGAGCGTACCCTTTGGCGCGAAGCAGCTTTTTGTCTGCGAAAGCCTGCCCGCGCTGAAGATAGGCGTGGAGCTTTGCGAGGATTTGTGGGCGCCCGACCCGCCCTCGACGGGGCTTGCCTTGGCCGGGGCGACCGTCGCGCTCAATCGTCTGCGCCTACGCCTACGCCGACGCCGGCTACGGCGAAAGCACCACCGATATGGTGTTCTGCGGCCGAAATCTCATCGGCGAAAACGGCGTTATCCTTGCCGAAACCGACAGTCTGACGCAAAACGGCACGGTGACCGCCGTTATCGACCTTGGTCGGCTTGAGGCCGAACGCCTCCGAATGAACACCTTCGGCTTCAGCGGCGACGGCTTCGCCGAAATCGGCTTCGGCCTTGAAATCGCCGAAACCCCCATCGAACGTTTTGTTGACCCGCACCCCTTCGTGCCTGCCGATAAGGCCGAGCTTGGCAAGCGGTGCGAGGAAATACTGACCATACAGGCCTTGGGCCTTAAAAAACGGCTGGAGCATACCGGCGCGAAAAGCGCGGTTATCGGCCTTAGCGGCGGACTGGATTCCACCCTCGCGCTGCTTGTAACCGCCCGCGCGTTCGACCTTCTCGGCCTCGACAGAAAGGGCATACTCGCGGTTACAATGCCGTGCTTCGGCACCACGAGCCGCACCCACAACAACGCTCTTACGCTCAGCCGCGCCCTCGGCACGGACTTTATGGAGGTGCCGATTGAAAACGCAGTCCGCCTGCATTTTTACGACATCGGCCAAAGCGAGGAGGATAAGGACGTAACATACGAGAACAGTCAGGCCCGCGAACGCACGCAGGTTTTGATGGATCTTGCCAACAAGACCGGCGGGCTTGTCGTCGGCACCGGCGATTTGAGCGAGCTTGCGATGGGCTGGGCCACCTATAACGGCGACCACATGAGTATGTACGGCGTGAACGCCTCGGTGCCGAAAACGCTCGTCCGTCATCTCACGGCCTATGCCGCCGACGGCGCGGAGCCGGCCCTTGCCGCCTGCCTGCGCGATATTCTCGACACCCCCGTTTCGCCCGAGCTGCTGCCGCCCGAGGACGGCGAAATAAGCCAGCAGACCGAGGATATAATCGGCCCCTACGAGCTGCACGATTTTTTCCTCTATTATATGCTGCGCTTCGGCTATTCGCCGAAAAAGATATACCGCCTTGCCGCTGCCGCCTTTGAGGGCTCCTATGACGGCAAGACCGTCAAAAAATGGCTCGGGATTTTCATTCGCCGCTTTTTCGCTTCCCAGTTTAAGCGGAGCTGTCTGCCCGACGGCCCGAAGGTCGGCAGCGTGGCTCTGTCGCCTCGCGGCGACTGGCGTATGCCCAGCGACGCCTGCCGCGAGCTGTGGATAAAGGAGCTAGAAGAAATATAAAAAAGGGGCCGTAAAAAAATGGCGCAGATCGTTCAAGGGCTTAATTTGTTGATATAAGGCTACGCTGAACATTATATGTATTGAAAAACGATTGAATTAACGTAGAAAATCCGCTCGAAACGAGCGGATTTTCATTATTTTAAGCCCTTGAACTACGAACGAAAATCACCACTCGGCGTACCTATGTACGCCGTCGGGAGTGCTTGCTCGTCGGCTAAAGCCTCCTGCGCGAGCTGATTTTCGTCCGTTATGCGCGATTTTTTTGACCGGCCCCGTGCGCGTCAGTTTACGGTGCAAGTTTTTTACGGCCCCCAATTTTTCTATTCGCCCAAAACCTTAACTTCGTAAAGCTGGGGAGGATAGCTGTTGTTATCGGAGCTGCGCGGCTTGGCGTTCGTCACGGTCAGCCGCACATAGCGGCCCGAGGCATTAAGCTCATCGACCGTGAAGCCGTAGTCGGTGAAGCCCTCGGTATTGTCGAGGATAGTGGTGTAGCTTTTGCCGTCGTCGCTGGCCTCAACCTTGTAGCTGTAATACGGCTCGGAGCCGTTCCATATCAGCCACGAAATCTGTATCTCACTGAGGTTTCGCGCCTCGCCGAGATCCACCGTCCACGTGTAGGGCCAGCCGAGGGGTTTGGTAATCTCGGTCTTTTCGCCGGTTTCCTCGTTTACGGAAACCTCTACCTCGGGCTCGAGGCCCTCAAGGTCGGCGGCCCAGCGCGTCTGATAGTCGCCGTCGTTGGCAAGCGCGCCGTCGCTCTCCCTCTCGGCCGAAAAAGCGGCGGAGGGCATATCCTGCGAAAGTATTTTCCCGTTCTGAACGGGAACGAGATAGTCGTTATCCCAGTTATAGAGCAGCTCGTCGTAGAAGTCGTAGAAAGCGAAGCCGTTCGATACCGAAATCGGATAACGGCGGTTATTCGTGCGCTTCACGGTGGCGGCGTCCCAGAAGTACATCCAGCGGTAGGTGCTCATGATGTAGTTCTCGCTGCCGGGCTTTAAGCGGCTGACAGAGCCGGACTGCGACGAGAACGTCGTTGTATTGCCAACGACGCGAAGCTCCGACCACGGGCCCTCGATGCTCGTGGCGGTGTTATACATACCCTGCGTGGGATACCAGCCCGCCGTGCCGGAGGTGAACAGATAGTACCTGCCGTCAACCTTGAGCATACCGGGCAGCTCGCGCCAGCTGCTGCGGTTTACGATGCACACAAGCCGCTCCACCGCGCTCCAGTCGTCGTTCAGCTTGTAGAGCGCGAGGTCGGCGTTCACGTTTATCGCCGCGATGATATAGGCCGAATAATCGTCGTCCACATATACGTTAAGGTCGCGGGTATCGCCGCCCTCGGGGCGGTAGGCCCCGTGGAAGGTGAAGCGTTCGCCCGGGGTGGCCGTGGCTATCGACGTCATGGCCGTGCCGTAGCCGCCGTCGGCCTCGAAGTGCGCGATAAAGGCGAATTTGTTCGCCTTGGGGTTATACACATAGTTTTGGCTCTCAAAGCGCGCGCTCGTGAAGTTCTTGCAGGTTTCGTGGGCGAGAATTTCCTTGGCGTTCAGCACCTCGACGGGTTCGCTGTAGGTTTTGTCGTCGGTCGAGGTGGACATCATAAGCTGCCAGTTTTCGCCGCCGCCGCGCTCGTTAAATCTGTAATACACTCCGTCAACGCAGAGCGAATTGGGCCTGTCAAGGCCGGATTCCGTAAGGTTTGAGCTGCTCTTTAGGTCGGCGGGCAGGTCGTAGGGAGTTACGGATTTGGTTTCGACAAAGTCGATAAGCCCGCCCTCGCTGACCGCGTATACTCTGTAGGCGTAGGCTTTGCCGACCTCGAGGCCGTAATCGTCATAGGTGTTGCCGTTGAGCGAGGTGAGGAACGTAAATTCCCCGCCGTCCTCGCCGCGGTATACGTCGTAATGCTCGGCTCCGCTGACGGAGTTCCACTGAAGCTTGACGTTGTTCACCTTTTCCTCGCCCTTCAGCAGGAACAGCGTCGGCGCCGCGCCGATAAGCTTAAGGTCGCTTTCGCCGTCCTCGGTGAGGGTGAAATACTGGTCGTTGCTTCTGCCGCGCATACGCTGAACCAAGTACCCGTCCTCAACGGTGAGGTACTGGGCGGAATTTTTGTTCTTGAACATAACGGTTCCGTTTCCGCCGTCAACCAGCTCAAAAATCTGATTGTCGCCGT
>CANRER010000052.1 GCA_947629615.1 uncultured Clostridia bacterium
TGTCGTTTTCCCCCTTTACATATCGCTTTGCGTGGAAAAAATCGCGGTAGGGCCGTCGGCTCCGCCGATTATGCCGATATTCGGCAGAGCGTCCTCGCGGGAATAGAAGAAGTTATCCTCAATGCCCTCATACTCAAATTCCGCGTTTTGAACGGTGTCGATGGTCAACGTACCTACGCCGACGCGCTGGGCGTAATCGAGAATATAATATAAGTCTTTCATGCTGATATAGGCCGTGCCGTCCTCGGTAAAGCAGCCGTTGAAAATATTTTTTTTATCGGCGCGCCCCATAGCCGCCGTCTGCTCGGGTGTGAGCGCGGAGCCTACGTACCGTCGTCCGGCTTCATAATCAAAATTATCCCAATATTCCTCAAATATTGCTCTGCCGTCGGCGTTCGGCACGGAAGCCGTGTACTGCCTTTCCATAATTGTCACGGGAAATTCGGCGGCCATCGCGGCGGGATTCCAGCTTACGGACGAACCGATAACGGCGGCAAAGTCCCTAACGGGCACCATAAGGCGATCGCCGTCATAGTCGTCGCCGACAATTATGGGCGTTGTCACGACCTCCGCGCCGGAGGCCCTGTTTATCAGCCGAACCGGCCCGCCGCCCGGATTGAGCGCAAGATATTCGTCCGCGTCGACTCTGCCTTGAAAGGCTGTCTTTTCAAACTCGCTTTTCGCGGCCAGATACTTTTTGTATTCCTCATATTCCGCGTCAAGATCGACGGAATTTTCGGCGGTGAGGCTTGGCAGCTCTACGCTCGCCGCGCCGTAGGCCACGTCGGTCACGGCGTTCACCGTCACGGTAAAACGGCCCGAGGCGTTATCCTCGCCGAGGAGAAGGCCGCTGACGTCAGGCTTTGAAAGGTCGAAATCAAGCTTAAGGGTAAGCTCGCGGCGGGTGACGAGGCCGTTTGCCACGGCGAAGCGCAGCGTCAGGCCGTCCTTTAGCGCGCCCGAGTCCGCAATCGCGTCCATAAGCTCGTCCACGTCCGCCTTCGCGCCGAGAATTCCGTCGGCAACGGCGGCCTTAACGTCGTCGATTGTTCCCGCGTCCTTGGAGTTCGTATACAGGGCGAGGGCAAGCAGGCCGATAACCTCCGGCTCGGAGGCGATGCCCATTATATCGGAGCTTAAGCCCTTGAGCGCGGCGGCGTCCAGCCTTACGGTATAGAGCGTTTCGCGCCCGCGGGCGAGGCTTTCCGTAACAAGGGGATAGCTGATTTTGCCGGCCACCGCGTCGCGAAGGCTGCCGCCAAGCTCGCTGATAAGCGCGTCTTGGCTGCCGGTGGCCATTCTTTCAAGCAGGCCCTTGTCGGCGTAAAGGTATTTCACGCCGCGTATGCCCTCCGGGCTGAAGGGCAGAAGCATGGTCGGGGTTTTCACTATCCTTCTATCGCCCTGCCCGTAGAAGGTGAAATCAGCCTCCGCGTCCGGGTAGGCGAGGGTTATATCGGTTTTCGAGCTTTCGCCGCTTTTGGCGCGGCTCACGCGCACCTCGGGGACAAGCCCGTTGGCAAGGCTGTCAAGGTCGCCGTTGACGCTGCGGACGTAGCTCTCCACATAAACGTTGTCGCCGTAAACGGCGACGGGTTCGGCCACGTCGAGAGCAAAGGTCAGCGTGGTTGTCGAAACCGAGTTTTCGGCCTCGCCGGTGCGCTTTATCGCGGAGTAAAGCTCCGCGTCGCCGGGGGCGCAGCTCGCCAGCGAAGCCGCGAGAATTGCCGTCAGCAGAGCCGACGCTAATATTTTTCGCATAGGATTACCTCCTTCGGCCCAACGGGCCGTATACTATCAATTACATTGTACCATGCCGCGCGGCAAAAAGTCAACGAAAAAGGAAAAATTTAATATATTTTTAATATATTATTTAACTGTTTTATATCCGCCTCGGCTCTCGAAGCGGCCTTCCAGCCCGGCGGTCACGTACACTCCGCCGTCCGCCGCGACGAAAACGGCCTCGAAGCCGCCCTCGGCGCGCCAAAGCTCCAGCGCCTTGTCCATGCCCATGACAAACAGCGCGGTGGATAGGCCGTCGGCCAAGGCCGCGTCGGCGCAGACCACCGTAACCGAGCGCAGCCCGCTTTCGGCGGGGCGGCCGGTTTTCGGATCGATGATATGGTGATAAATTTTGCCGTTATCCTCGAAAAACCGCTGATAATCGCCCGAGGTAACGGCGCAGGCGTCGGTCAGGTCGAGTACGCCCACGTACTCGCCGCCGTCGGGATTTTGCACGGCCACGCGCCAAGGCTTGCCGCGATGGCTGCCCACCGCTTGGACGTTGCCGCCGAGGTTCAGCAGCGCGGAGGCGACTCCCCTCTCGCGCAGCAGCTCCGCCGCGCGCTGCGAGGCCCAGCCCTTGGCTATGCCGCCGAGGTCGATTTTCGCGCCGCCAAGCTCCACGCGGGAGCCCGAAACCTCCACCCTCTCTCCGCCCACGAGCGGCAGGGCGGCGGCTATCTCCTCCTCCGTCGGCACACGGTAGCTTTGGTCGTAAAAGCCCCAAAGGTCCGTGAGCGGAGCCACGGTGACGTCGAAGGCCCAATCCGTCAGGCCGCCGATTTCCAGCGCGCGGGATATAAGCTCCGCCGTTTCGGGCGAAACCTCGCCCCCGCCCGAGGCGTTAAGGGCGTAGACCTCGCTGCCCTCGTCGCCCCGCGCGAGCATACCGTCAAGGCGGAAAAGCTCGCTTTCGGCGGCGGACAGAGCCTCGTCGGCGGCCTCGCCGCAGACGGTTATCTCCATCACGGTATCCATAGCGAAAAAGGTTCGCTTATCCTCCCGAGGGGCGCAGGCCGCGAAAAGCGGCAAAATAAGCAGCAAAGCGGCGATACGTTTCATTCGGTTTTCCTTCTTTTCAGTCGTTTTGCGATGAGCTGGGCGCAAAGCCCGGTGAACGCGCCTGTGATTACGCCGGATATTATCAGCACGGGCAGGTAGGCCCACGCCGCGGCGGAGTGGGCCAGCGCGGCGGCGGCGGCGATTTGCCCCACGTTATGCGCGACCGCGCCGAACACGCTCACCACCCACAGCCTTTCGCCGAGCGGGCCGATGAGCACGGCCATAACGATATAGCACAAAAGCCCGCCGCAAAGGCTGTATATGAAGCTGACGGCCTGCCCGGCAAAAATGCTGCCGAGCGCAATCCTCCCAAGCAGAACCGCGAACGCCTCGCGCCGCCCGAGCAGCGACAGCGCGGCCAGCGTCACCACGTTCGCCAGCCCAAGCTTTACGCCCGGTATGGGAACCGGCGGCGGCAGCTGAGCCTCGGCCACGAATATCGTCAGCGCGGCGGCCAAAAGCATGGCCGTTGCGGTAATTTTCTTTACGCTCATCACATTCCTCCCGCCACGGCGTCCACGTCGGCTCGCCCGACCTCGACAGTCAGCCTGTGAGGCAGGCATACCAGCGGCAAATCGCCGGGGTGCGCCTTGCCCCGCTTCACGCAGAGCTTGTCGGGGCAGTCGGCCTCCGTCACGGATACGCAGCCCTTTTCCACCCGCAGGCGGTTATAGCCGCGCTCGGTTCTTATGTCGAACTCGTACGGCTCGTCCGCGTCAAGCTCCACGACGGAATACACCTCGCCGTCTACCCTTATCACGGCCCGCCCGCCGTCCGCCGCGCCCCGCGACAGCAGAACCGCCGCGCAGACCGCGCAGACCGCCGCGAAAAGCGCGGCCCATTTTATGTCCGTTTTCATAAAAAGCTCCGTTCTTAACGCACTCCGCCGCACACGCGGTAAAGCGCGGTCGATACCAATTCAATCAAAATAAGCCGCCGAGCCGCGAGGGCCTTCGTGCCGGTCAAGCAAGGCGGCGCGGGGAACGCCCATTTCATCGAGGCTCCATATAAGTTTTAAGGCGGAGCCGCCTGTGGCAGCCCCGCCTTAATGGTCAGTTAATGCAATTATTCGGTTATAATCTCTTCCTCGTCGCTGTAGCTGAAGAACGGGATTTCCTCGACAAGGCCGCCCTCGCTCTCGCCGTAGTCGGTAGCAATATCGGCGGCTTCAACGGGGGTTTCCTCCTCGGCATATACGGAGCTGAGGCTTACGTCGCCGAAGTCATAATCGCCGTAAATGCTCGAGTAGAGCGTCTTTTGAGCATCGGTGAACTGGCTGGGCTCGTAAAGGATGAAGAACTCCTTAACGCGGAAGTTGAGCCTGTTATAATCGCCCTGCTTTCTGGCAAGAACAAGCTGATCCTCGGCCAGAGCGCCGGTGCCGACGCTTTCAACGTCGGTCAGATAGCCGGCGTTGTCGTAAACAAGCCTGTAGGCGCTGCCCTCGATAGGCTCGTTCGTCAGATGGGACTCGGTGCCCTGAAGGTTGAAGATAGCCGTCTGGGAAAGGGTTTCAAGGCTGGTTATGCGGCCAACATGGTATTCGTTGCGGGCGTAGCCGTCGCTCCAGTTATTGGCAATCGTCCAAGGAGCGCCCTTCTGCGGGAACATATACCTGTGGTTCTTTTCCTTGCGGCCGAACTGCTCGATGGTGCTCGGGTCGTTCCAAGAGTTGTCGTAGTTAAAGATAGACTCGATACCGATTATCTTGCTGCCGCTGGTGAAGAGGTTGACCATATCGCCGCGCCGCCAGAACTGGTTCTGCATTTCCTGTACGGTGTCGTCGGCGGCGGCGACAGCCTTATAGCCCGTTTCGCCGTAGCGGTACATGATATAGTTATAATCTACCTTATCCTGATCGAACGCCATAGTCTTTTGCGAACCGCCGTCCCAGTATACGAGGGAGTAACCCGTTTCGTGGTTATCGCCGTAGGTTTCGATAACGCGGTCAACTATCTTTACATTTACGTTCCAACGGGCGTCGGCGTGGCTGTAGGAAACCGTGCCTTCCGTTTCGTACCTGTCGTAAAGAACGGCGAAGTCGGCGGAAATATCGTCGTCATAGTAGTAGAAGAAGCAATCCATCCAGTACATATCGTTATGACCGGCGGTATATACATGATAAATGTCGCTCTCGTTGCTTCTGTAGTACTTATCCGTGGAGCAGAAAAGGGTGGCGTCGTCGTTGATGTAGCTCAGATTGCCGTAATCGTTATAGTAAGCGTGGTAGGAGCCGTTGTAATTGAAGTTGTTTTCCCTCCAGCTTACCTGAGAGCATCTGAGGCCGCCAAGCGCGACGGTGTTCATCTCGGTAATCTTGTTGTTCCTGTCCGTCTTGTAAAGGAAGGCTGCCATGCCGGGGTTGGGAATGTACTTGCCGGCGCTGTTGGAGTCGGAGTGGCGGCCGAACAGAGGATTGTTGCTGTCGGTCACAAGCTCGAACACATCAGAGCCGCTCATCGTGTAGCCGTCAAGATTTACCTTGTTGGCGAAGGAGAGATCGACTATAGCTCCGTTCGACTGAAGCACGCGGATGGTTTTGCCGCCGTTGAAGGGGCCGCCCGCG
This sequence comes from uncultured Clostridia bacterium, assembly GCA_947629615.1. Taxonomy (GTDB): domain Bacteria; phylum Bacillota; class Clostridia; order UMGS1883; family UMGS1883; genus JAFLUQ01. The sequence goes on from CANRER010000052.1 coordinate 5,411, forward strand.
GTGTAGGTGATGAACATACCAACGTACTTATTGGTGTTGCTCTTGCCCTCGAAGCCGGCTATTTTGCCGTCGTAGCCAAGGTAGAACGTACCCTCGTCGCCTATGGAAAGGCTGTAATTGTTGGGCAGGAAGTCGTAGTAAGAATAATAGGTTCCGTTTATCTTGTAGTCCATATCGGAGTTACGGCCCGTAATAGCGCCTGTAACGGTGTTATTGGAAACGATAACGGTTCTTACGCTCTGCTTATCGTCGCGGCTGAACGCGAAATGAAGCACGGAGCCCTTCTTTATCGTGCCGAAGGGAACGGTGTTGCCGTCGCCGTCGATAATTCTTACGGTGTAATCCTCGTCGTCGTCCTCGAGAACTATCGAGCGGGCGCCCGTGCTGTACGAGGCGGAAACCGTCTTTGTTCTGTCGGAGGCGTTGAATACTACCATAACGTCGTAATCCATAACGTCGATAAGGTCGTAGCGTCCGTCGTCGTTATTGTCGATGAGGGTTACGCGGCCATACTCGGGCGCGATGTCGGAAATGCGGTAATCGTCAAGAGCGACGCCGTTGTAGATTACAAGCGGAACCATCGAAGTCTTTACGGACTTGGTGCTCTTGTCGCCGTCCTTGCGCCAGTACTCGTACACGTAGGACGAGGAAACAAAGGAAACGTTTTCAATCTTATCCGCGTCGATGGTGATGTAGTCGTTCTTTGTGGATTCCACCTTATAGGCAATGACGGTTCTGTTGGCGTCGGTATCCTCGCCGTAGGCATAGAAGCTGATGTAGTAGCCGAGGTAGTTGCCCACGCCGGTGCCGCCGTCCTTGAATATCTCGTCGCCGATGCGGACCGTACCCTTATCAAGGGTGGTTTCGCCGGATATGCCGGTGTTTTCGTTCTCCTGAACGATACCGTACAGCTTGGTGGTGTTGTAGTATTCGCTTAAAATGTTCTTACCGTCGGAGGCTTGGAACACGGCGTCGCCGTTGCCGCGATAGCCGATGGCTTCCATAAGGTCGGCGGTGAGGGAGTTGTAAACAATCTTGGCAACGTCGCCGCGCGGAACATACGAGCCTATGGTGAGGCCGACGCCCTTTGTCAGATTAAGGCTGGTGGCAACGCTGAGATAACCGTTGGGATAGCCGCCGTTAAGGGTGGCGTAATAGTCGTAGCCGAGCGTGGCGGAAACCATTTTTATCACCTGCTCGTACGTTACGGGCTCATCGGGATAAAAGTTGCCGTCGGCGTGGCCGTCGATTATACCCAAGCTTCTGGCGTAGGCGACAGCCGCCCTCGCCCAGTGATCCTGCATATCGTTGAACTGGACTTCCTCGATGGAAACCTCCTCGCCGTAGTCCTTGATGTTGAGCATATGCAGGCATATAACGGCCATTTCGGCCCTTGTGACGGTCGCATAGGGGTGGAAGCTGCCGTCGGCGTAGCCGCTCATAATACCGAGCGTGCGTAAAATGGCGACGGGAGTTTCGTAGTTTGTGCCGTCAACGTCGCTGAAGCCCGTCATGCCGTTGGCGGCCGACGCGGTGGGAATGACCGCGGCGGTCAAAAGCATTGACAGCGCAACTATTAAACACAATACCTTTTTCATTCTGCGTAATCCCTCTTTCCTTATATAAGATTCCTTATGCTATAGATAGCGACCGCGGCCTGAGCTCTGGACGTGCCCTCCTTGGGGCCGAACACGCCGTTCGTCGCGCTGATGACTCCGCTGGCCGCCAAAATCCTTACTGCGTCGACGGCGTAGGGAGAAACCTCGTTTATGTCGGAATAGGGGGTGATAGCCGCAGTGGGAGCGGTGAGCCTTGCGTTGGCCTTAAGAGCCGCCCTGTAGATAAGGGCCGCCATTTCCTCGCGGGTAACATCGTCGCCGATGCCGAAGGTGCCGTCGCCGCGGCCGGAGGTTATGCCCGCCTTTTCGGCGCTGGCAATATACATATAATACCAAGCGTTGGGGTCGGACACATCCGAGAAGGAGCTTGTGGCCTTCATGTCGGCAAGGCCGAAGGCGTTGACGAGCAGCTTCATGAACTCCTCGCGCTTAAGGGTTCTCGCGGGTTCAAACTTATTATTGCCTGTGCCGCTGATAACGCCGTTCTGCGTGAGGTCAAGTATGGCGACATGAGCCCATGCGTAATCGGCAACGTCGTCGTAGTATTCGGTTATAAGAAGCTTCTTGTCGAGCGGGTCGTCGCGGACAAGGCCGGGGTTGACGGTGAGAGTGGGGTTCTTATTCTTTTTGCTACTGCTGCCGCTTCCGCCGCTGCTTCCGCTGCCGCCGCCGGAGCCGCCGCCGCTTGACTTGTGGTCCTTATCGTAGGCCTTCTGAGCCTCGTCGGGCAGCTTCGCCCAAACCTTGTCGAAGTCGTCCTTCGTATAAACGGGGAGCATCTCGTTAAGAGCGGAGTGGTAATAATCGACGAGCTTTTTGTTGCTTAATATGTCGTTTATATCGGCTGTGGGAAGGCGGAAGAAGGCAACGTTATTGCTCTTGATGAAATCAATGCGGGAGCGGTAGGGCGTTTCGTTGAGGGCCGCCAGATAAAGCGCGGTGGGTATTACCTCGCCTATCTCCTCGACGGAGTTGAACTCCTCGGGGTGGTTGGCCTTGATAGCCTTTACCAGATTTTCGCCGCTGGTGACGCGCGCGAAGCGGTCGTCGGTTTCGGGGTCGATACCGAACTGGGCGAGAGAATTTTCTTTTATAACGTCGTAGGTTTCCTTGTAGTTGCTCTTGGTTTCAAAGCTGCTGTCCAAGGCGGCAACGATGAGAGCGCCGCCGGAAAGACCGGTCAAATCCTCAAACTCGAGCAGAGGAAGGTTGTGATCCTCCTTATACTGGGCGGCCTTATTGAGAAGTATCTCGGCATAGCGGAGCTTGCCGGCGGCGGGGAGCTTGTTGTAAACGCCGCTGTCAACTCTCAGCGAGTCCAGCGTAAGGGGCTCGGGCATGGCGGCCAGCTTGGCAACAACGTCCTCGGGGGTTACGTCCGGGGCGTTTATAACGTCCATAAAGCTGTTTCTGTCGGCCTTGCCGAGGTAATCTATATCACCGTAAAGATACCCCGAGGTAAAAGAAGCGCCCATGTAAACCGTATAGGTGCCGGTGGGAGCGGTTTCGGGCATTTTTAAGCCGAACGTAACGATAAAGCCGTTAAAATCGGCCGCGCGCTGGCCCGCGTTGACGGCGAAGGCGTCAAACGCGACAATGTTGCCCTTCAAAAAGTCGGGCATATTTCCGTCATCGGTTACATAAACCGTCATAATGGTGCCCTCGCCCTCGTCAAGGCACCGAAGCGCGCCGATAATCTGGTCGCCGACCACCTCAACGGAGGCATCAAGCTCCTGCTCGGTGTCGGCCGCGAGGGACGGAAGCGCGCAGGCTATCATGCAAAGAGCAAGGATGGCCGATATAAGTCTTTTGGAATTGAGTTTCATCGTTTATTCCCCATCCTTTCCGATGTTTTCAAGGCTTTTAAGCTGCACGCCGCCTTCGATTTCGGCAAGATCCGTGCCGATATAGCCGGCTCCGAACCTTTCGCCCACATGAACGGGATTCGACACATGGGTGGTGCCGTCCTCGGTATAGGTCGATTCGCGCGGACGGCCAAGGGCGTCGAACAGCGATCCGCGGTTCAGAACCAAGGCTATATAGCCGTAGTCGGCGGGGTCGTCGCCCTCGGGTATCTCAAAGCCGATATCCACCGTGCCGACGGCGGGAACCGGGCCGGAATCCG
>CANRER010000053.1 GCA_947629615.1 uncultured Clostridia bacterium
TTACCCATGCTTACGCTTTTGGAAATTGAGAATATAGCCGTCATCGAAAAGGCCTTCCTCGAGCCGGGCGAGGGCTTTAACGTGCTGACGGGCGAAACCGGCGCGGGAAAGTCGCTGCTCATCGATTCGCTGGACATTGTGCTCGGCGGGCGGGGCCGGCGGGAGCTGGTGCGAGCCGGGGCGGATTACGCCTCGGTCAGGGCTTCGTTTTACTGCCCGTCGCTCGCCCCGTTTCTGACGGAAATAGGACTCACGCCCGAGGAGGACGGCAGCGTGCTGCTGCGGCGCAGGATATACCGCGACGGCAGGAGCCTTTGCGGCATAGGCGCCGAAACCGTGCCGCTCAGCGTCCTTCGCTCCGTGGGCGGGCGGCTGGCCGCCATACACGGCCAGCACGACGGCATAGTCCTGCTCAGCCCCGCCGCACACATTGACTTCATTGACGGCTTCGCCGCCGACGGGGAGCTGCTCGCGGATTACCGCGCCAAATTCGACGAATACAAAGAGGCCCTCCGCCGCTTGGAGGAGGCCCGCGCCAACGCCGAAACCCGGCGGGCGAGAATAGATTTTCTGGAATTTCAGGTCAAAGAGATTTCCGAAGCCTCGCTCCGCGACGGCGAAGAGGAGGAGCTGACCGAGCGGCGCGACCTTCTGGCCTCCGCCGAGGAGCTTGCCGCGGGCTCCGAACGCGCCGCCGAGGCAACCGACGCTGCGCTGGACGCGCTCGGCTCCGCCGCGTCCTCAGCCGAGGAGGTTGCGGCCGTGGATAAGTCCGTGGAGGAGAACGCCTCCCGCCTGCGGGAGATGTACTACGAGCTGCAGGAGATACACCGCGACCTCGCGTCCTACTCGTCGCGGGTGGAGTATAACCCCGCCGAGCTGGCCGATATTGAGGAAAGGCTTGGCGTTATATACCGCCTCGAGCGCAAGTACGGCTTGACCGTGGCCGACGTTTTGGCCGTGCTGAAGAAGGCCTCGGACGAGCTTGACGAGCTGACATACGCTGAGGAGCACGGCGGCGAGCTGGAGGAGGACGTCCGCGTCAAGCTGGAGCTTGCCCGCTCCGCCGCCGAAAGGCTCTCGCAGGCGCGAAAGGCCGCCGGCGAGGAGCTGTGCCGCCGTATATGCGGCGAGCTGGCCTTTTTGGATATGCCAAAAACGCGCGTTTCGTTAAGGCTCACGCCTTGCGAGCTTTGGGATAAGGGGGCCGAAAGGGTGGAGCTGTTGATTTCCACCAATCCCGCCGAGGAGCCCAAGCCCCTCGCCAAGGTGGCCAGCGGCGGCGAGCTGAGCCGCGTGATGCTGGCGATAAAGAGCGTGTTCACCGCCGAAAGCGACGCCGACGTTATAGTTTTTGACGAGATAGACTCCGGCGTCAGCGGCAGAGCCGCCGAAAAAATAGCCCTAAAGATAAGCGAGCTGGCAAAGGGCCGTCAGGTGCTGTGCATAACGCACCTGCCCGTCATAGCGGCGGCGGCCTCGCGCCACTTCCTAATAGAAAAGGATCCCGACGCGATGCTCACGCGCGTCCGCCCCATCGAGGGCGAGGAGCGCGAACGCGAGCTGGCGCGCATTATACGCGGCGACCATGTAACCGCCGCCGCGCTTGAAAACGCCCGCGAGCTTTTGGGCAATAATTTTGGGCAATAAATAGGAGAGGAGCGCATTTATGGATCAGATAGGACAGGTGGTCGAGCTTCAGGGCAGGAACGCCATTGTGCGGGTGCGGCGCGCTCCCGCCTGCGGCGAAAACTGCGCCTCGTGCGGCGGGGGCTGTTCGCCCACGTCCACCACGCTTAAGGCCGTGAACGGTCTGAACGCCAAGGTGGGCGACATGGTAAAGGTGGAAATGAGCGGCGGGGCCTTTGTGCTGCTGGCCTTTGTGGGCTACATTCTGCCGATTTTGATTGCCATAGCGGCCTACCTCGCCGCCCTGCGCATAAGCGGCGACAGCCTTGTGGCCGACATTGCCGCCGTGGCGGCGCTTGTGCTGACGCTCGTCGTGTTTTTCGCGGCGGATAAAATGCCGCGCCGCTCAACCCGCTTCAGCAGCCGTATAATTAGAATTTTAAGATAGGAAGGAAGAAAAATCATGGAAAAAATCACCACCAACTCCGCCCCCGGGGCCATCGGCCCCTACTCTCAGGCTATCAAGGCCGGCGGCTTTTTGTTCACCAGCGGCCAAATCCCCCTCGACCCCTCGACCGGCGCCCTGCCCGAGGGAGCCTCCGCGCAGGCGCGGCAGGCGCTTACCAACCTTACCAACTTGATACGCGCCGCCGGGGCCGACGTGAGCAAAACCGTCAAAACCGTTGTGTTCATCAAGAATATGGACGATTTCGCCGAGATAAATAAGGTCTACGCCGAATTTTTCACTGAGCCTTACCCCGCCCGCTCCTGCGTGGAGGTCGCCCGCCTGCCGAAGGACGTGCTTATCGAGGCCGAGGCCGTAGTTGAGCTTTAAGTACAGAAAAACAGACCCCTGCGGGGTCTGTTTTTTCGTGCGCCGCACCATCGTCAAAGCCGTTTTGTTTGGGCTTGCGTAACATATCGGCCCACGTGCGTAACGTCATTTTTTCACGAGGGAGCCTCCGGTCAAATCGAATACGGCGGCGCCGCTTTCGCCGGTTATATGTACGTCCGCGCCGCAGGCGAGCAGATTGTCGAGATACGCGCAGCTCTCCCTCGCGCTCTTAGGGCCGGAAATCACGGCAAAGGTGGGGCGGGAGCGGTTTATCTCGCCGTAATAGTTATATTTGCCGCCGCCGTGGTTCGGAGTTTTCACAATGTCGCAGGGCTCCCACTCGGTGTAGCCGTCGGCGCAGAACAGTATCCTGCGGCCTTGGTATTCCGCCATGATAGCCGTGCCGTCGTTTTCGCCGGCGGGCCGCAGCCGAAGCGAGGCTATACACAGTTCCTCGCCGAGGCTCACAACGCGGACGCCGTTTTCGGCGGCCTCCGCCAACAGCTCGGCGGCCTCGGGGCTGCCCTCGACGCGCCTTGGCAGGCAGAGCGTTTTGACCATGCCGTCCGCCGCAAGGCTCGCAAGCCCGCTGATATGCTCGCGGTCGGCGGAGGTGGCCACGGCCGCGTCAACGCGGGCGATGCCCAACCCCTCGAGAAGGTCGCGGGCCTCCCTGCCGGTGGAGCCGCCGTCAACGAGAACGGTTTTCCCGCCGGGCAGGCGGAACACCGCGCAGTCGCCGCGGCCAACGTCAAGAAAGGTCAGCGTGGCGCGGCTGTTTTCGGCGCGTATCATCAGTCCGCCCGCACAGCCCGCAATTATGGCGCAGACGGCGAGCGCGGCCGCCATGACGCGCCGCTTTGAGCATATAAGGTACAACGCCGATACTGCCGCCGCGTACGCGATGACGAGCGGGGCCGAGGGCCGCCCCGTCGGAACCGTTGCAAGCGGGAGCGCGGCAATACGCCTTGCGGCGAGGGCGATAAAGCCGAACAACACGCCGCAAAGCTTGGCGCAAAGCCCGCCCAAAAGGGGTACGCGACCGAGAACGGGCAGCAAAAGCCCGAGCGGCAGGGCAAGGCTGAGCGGCGGCACGGCGATAAGGTTCGCGGGGATAAAGTACAGCGCGAAGCCGTTGTAATGGGCCGCGATGGCCGGGAGCGCGCCTATCTGAGCCGCCACGCTCACGAGCGCCAGCTCCGCCGGGGCGCGAAGAGCCGTTGGCAGGGAGGCGAGCTTCGGCTGCCAAAGCGGAACGAACAGCAGTATGCCGAGAGTGGCCAGCGCGGAAAGCTGGAACGAGGCCCCGCGTATCAGCATGGGGTTCCACAGCAGCATGGCGGATACCGCCGCGCCGAGAGAGGAAAGCGGGTCGCCGTCGCGGTAGAGCAGTCTTGCGAAAAGGTAGAGCAGCGTCATTATGCAGGCCCGCACCGTCGCGCTGCTCGCGCCCGTGACGAGCGTGAACGCCGCCGCGCCGCACATGGCAGCCGCGAACCCGCCCCGCCCCCTGCCGAACAGCAGGGAAAGCAGCGTCAGCAGAACGACCGAAACTATTGAAAGATGCAAACCCGACACCGCCGCGATGTGGCTCAACCCCGAGGCTGAGAGCGCGGATTTCAGCTCCGCGCTCATGTGGCGTTTGTCGCCGAACACCGCCGCGCCGTAAAGCCCCAAGGCGTCGCCGGCGAGCAGCCGTTCCCCGGCGCGTACCGCCATGCTCCGCGCCCGCGCGGCCAGCGACGACGGCGTTTTTCTTCCCGGCTTAACCGTCATCGGGCCGTTGTCAACAGCCGTCAGGTAAATTCTGCGGCTGTACAGATAGGAGCGGCTGTCGAAGCCGAAGCCGTTTTTCGCCGGAGAGGGGGCGTTCAGCGTGACGCGCAGCTGCACTCTGTCGCCGGCCGAGGGGGTATCCGCCCGAACGCCGTAGCGGGTGAGCTGCACAAGGCCAAGCTTTTCGGTCTTTATCACACAGACCTCGCGGTTGTCGTATATATCGACGCCGCCGCGCACCGTGCCGCTTATCTCAACCTCGGCCCCGTCGTACTTCGCGGCAAGAGAGGCCGCGCGGCTCGCGGCGGAGGCGTAGTTAAGCGCCGTCAACACGGCAAAAAGCGCGGCTATCAAAGGGACAGCCGCGCTTTTACGAACAAACGCCAAGGCCGCGCAGGCGGCAAGCTCCGCCGCGACGGCGACCCACAGCGGCGCGCCGAACGCGCCGAGCGTAGCCGCTCCCGTTACGGAAGCGGCGATAACAAGCATTGGTCTTTTTATTTTGATTTTGTCGTTTGTAAGCTTATCCATCGGCTTTACCAAGCGGAACCGCCGCCACCGCCGCCGCCACCGCCGGAAAATCCGCCGCCGGAGAAGCCCCCGCCAAAGCCGCCGGACCTGCCGAAGCCTCCGCCGGCGTTGCGCACGGCGCGTTGGGCGAACACCTTGTTAAGCCCGCCCGAGGCCCGCGCGACGGTATTACCGAAATACATAGGCGTGAAGGGGTAGTACCCATAGCCGTAATACCAGCTCGGCGGCTCCTTAATCAGCCCCTCGAACTTCCTTGACCAAGCGTCGGTCACCCCTAACACAAAGGCGAAGGGCAGAGTGTCGAAAAAGTAGGAGGGATTTTCGTTCACAAGGCTTTCTATCTTGTCCTTTTCGGCGGTTTCGAGGAAATCCTTAAAGCCGAGGCAGCGGCCTATTATGCCCGTGGCGTAGTCCGTTCGGCGGCGGATAAGCGCCGCGAACAGCGCGCCGAGCGTGGCCGCGCCCACAATGACAAGGCAGCGCAGCCGCCCGCCGAAGAACCGCGCCTCCATAAGGGCCGAAGCGATATAACAGCCAAAGCCGCCCGCAAGGGCGATCAGCGCGGCCGCGAAAAAGCGGCTCCCGCTGACGGAACGCTGTACAAGGCCGAGGGTTAGCGCATAAACTATCAGCGGCGGCACAAGCCCGGCAAGGCCGAAAAGGCCGGTATCGGCAGGCTCGCGCAAAAGGGCGAGCAGGCCGTAAAGCAGCGGCGGCAGCAGGCACAGCCCAAGCTGCATGGCCGACGCGGCGGCGTTTTTGCGCCGTTCGAGGGCTCGTTTGCCGCGAAAGCTCACCTGCGCGTTCACGATGACGGACTGCGCCTCGTCGTAGAAGCCTTCGCCGATCTCTCTGTCGGTCACGCTGTCGCCGTCCTTAAAGAGGGCGGCAAACGCTTTGCGTTCGTATTCGGGTCTTTCCTCGCCCATTTGAGCGGCCTTTTCCAGTGTGAACGAACCGTTTTCACCCTCATGATACTTGATATATCCCTTCGACGCCCAATAGAAAAACATGGCCGAAACGGCTGAATTATCCACGCCTCGGTTCACGATATACGAAACCTCGGCGGGGTTCATGTCGTCGGGGGAGTAAAACTCCACGGTTCGGACGATGGGGTCGTCGCGGCCTATGCCAAACCACCGCGCGGCGGTCAGCGCCGCCAGTACCAGCGCGGCCAGCGCGAAGGCGAACGCCGCGAGGCTTTCGGCGGGGGCAAGGCTTTTCGGCGCGGAGGCGAAGGTCCCCTCGGGCAGGCGGACGTAAAGCGTCAGTCCCTCGCGGGGGGCAAGCTCAACGCCCGTCACAGAGAGCGTCGCGCCGTCGGCGGCCACCCCTTCGAGCCTTTCGCTTCCGCCATAGGCCCCTCGGTAAGCGTCGAAGCCGTTTATGGCCTCGGTTGGCAGCGTGAGCCGTACCGAGGCTCCGTGTATCGGAACGTCCCACTCGGTGCCGATTGGCGTGACGTAAACTATGTCGTTTTCGCTGTCGCCGTCGCGGGCGTATACGAGGTCGTAGCTTATGCGGTAGGTTTTCGGCCCGTACACGTAGTCGTAAGGGCTGCCGATGCGTATGCCCAGCACGTTGGAGCCGCGTTCGAGCGCGAAGGACTCGCCCTCCACGCTGACGTTTTCGATTTTGTATGGCTCTTGGCTGCTGCTGAGGGGAATTTCCCGCAGCAGGCCGTGGCTTTGGCCGAAGAAGTCGAGCGCGATGGTTTCGCTGACGTGGTGCCGTCTGTCGGCGTCAACCGTTATATCCACGTCGTAGGAGCTGACGTTAAAGGGCTCGTAGGCCAGAGCCGGCGCCGCGAAAAGCAGCAGAGCCGCGAGGCAGACCGCTATTTTAGAACTTGACCTGAACATTTTCCCTCTCCGCCTCGTTGGCAACCGAGAAATAGGGCTTCTGTTCAAAGTGGAACAGGCCGGCGACAATGCTGCTCGGCACGGTGACGCACTTTTCGTTGTACTGGCGAACCGCGCCGTTATAGTACTTGCGGGCGTTGGCGATATCCTCCTCGATTTTCTGAAGCTGGGTTTGGAGATTGAGGAACTGGGTGTCGGCCTTTAGGTCGGGATAGGCCTCGCTCAAAGCGAAAAGCCTGCCCAGCGCGCCGCTCAGGGCGTTTTCGCTTTCGAGCTTTTCGCCGCCTTGAGCCGAAATCGCGCTGTTACGCGCTTTTACCACGTTTTCGAGGGTTTCGGCCTCGTGCTTGGCGTAGCCCTTGACCGTTTCCACAAGGTTGGGGATAAGGTCGTAGCGTTTTTTGAAATACACGTCCATGGTGGAGAAGGCCTCCTCCACCTTCAGCTTAAGCTTGGCGAGAGCGTTGTAGGCCGCGGCCACGGCCGCCGCCAAAACCGCCGCTATCGCGATAACGATGATGAGAGCTTTCATTTTTCTTTCTCCTCGCTTTTGTCCGGTTTATTTTATCAGCCCTTCAAAGAAGCCTTCGAGGGCCGAACCGTCGCAATCCTCTATTCTGCCGCTGTCGCACAGGGCGGCGAAGTCGGGGTCTACGGGCAGGCGGGCCACATTGGTTATGCCGTGGGCCGCCGCGGCCTCCGCCGCGTGACTGCGGCCGAAAATGCTATGCTCCCCGCCGCAGTCGGGGCATTTGAAATAGGAGTAGTTTTCCACAAGGCCCAGCACGGGGATATTCATTATCTTGGCCATGTTGAGCGCCTTTTCGACTATCATGAAAACCAGCTCCTGCGGCGAGGTGACGACCACAATGCCGTCCACAGGCACCGACTGGAACACCGTCAGCGGTACGTCGCCGGTTCCCGGGGGCATATCCACGAACATAACGTCCACGTCGCCCCAGACCACGTCCGTCCAGAACTGCTTCACGGCCCCGGCGATGACCGGCCCGCGCCAGATGACGGGCTTGGTTTCGTCGTCGACGAGCAGATTAAGGCTCATAACGCTTATTCCGCCCTTGCTTTTGACGGGATAAAGCCCCTGTCCGTCGCTTTCGGCCATAGCCCTTATGCCGAACATTTTCGGCACGGAAGGGCCGGTGATGTCCGCGTCCAGCACGGCTGTCCGCAGGCCCTTTTTCGCGGCCAGCGAGGCCAGCATACCCGTCACCGACGACTTGCCCACGCCGCCCTTGCCGCTGACGACGGCAATCACTTTTTTTATTTGGGAAAGCTCATGGGGCTTTTCGATAAAGCTTTCCCTTTCGTCGCACCGCTCCCCGCAGGAGGAGCAGTCGTGGCTGCATTCGCTCATAGCTCAAACTCCTTTTTTTATATTTTTACCGTTAGTCGTTCGGTTATTCCTCGGCGAGCCTCGCGAGCTCGGCGTCGATAAGCTCCTGTATCAGACCGGGGTTGCCGCGGCCCGCGGTTTTCGCCATAGCCTGCCCCATAAGGGCCTTCGCCGCTTGCAGCTTACCTTTTTTGAAGTCGGCCACGCTCTTGGGGTTCGCCGCGATAACCGCGCCGACAATCTCGGCGAGGGCCTCGCGGTCGTTTATCTGGCCGAGCCCCTGCTCCTCCACGAGCTTAACGGGGTCGGCGTTTTCTTTCCAAAGCATACCGACAAGCTTTTTGGCGGTGCCGCTGTTGATAACCCCGTCGCCCGTCATATCGGCGATTTTCGCCATGCTCTCGGGCGGAATGGGGATAGCGCCGCCCTCGGGCGGCAGCAGACGGAAGGCCTCGGATATGATGAGGTTCCCCAACAGCTTGGGGTACTTGCTTTTCGCGGCGGCGGCCTCGAAATAGTCGGCCGTTTCGATTTGGCTTGTCAACAGCTCGCCGTTATAGGCGCTCAGCCCGTAACGCTCCATGTAATCGCGCTTGCGCTTGTCGGGCAGGGTGGGAATGGAGCTTTGAAGCTCGTTTAGCCTTTCCTCGCTCGTGATAATGGGCGGAAGGTCGGGGTCGGGGAAGTAGCGGTAGTCGTTGGCGTCCTCCTTGCCGCGCATGGCGGAGGTTTTGCCGGTCGCGCTGTCGAAACGGCGGGTTTCCTGCACGATGGCCTCGCCGCGCTCGATGGCGTCCACCTGACGGCGGAACTCGTAGTCGATGGCCTTCAGAATGAACTGGAAGGAGTTGAGGTTCTTCATCTCGGTTCTTGTGCCGAACTCCTTTTCGCCCACCTTGCGGACGGAGAGGTTCACGTCGCAGCGCAGCGAACCCTCCTGCATTTTGCAGTCGGACACGCCGGTATAAAGGATAATCGCGCGAAGCTTGCGCAGGTAGGCCACGGCCTCCTCGCCGCTGCGCATATCCGGCTCGGAAACTATCTCTATCAGCGGAACGCCGCAGCGGTTGCAGTCGATGAGGGTGCCGCTGTCGTCGTGGACAAGCTTGCCGGCGTCCTCCTCGATGTGTATGCGGGTTATGCCGATGCGCT
>CANRER010000054.1 GCA_947629615.1 uncultured Clostridia bacterium
TCCATCACGGCGTGATAGGCCGTACCCATTTCGGCGGGAGTAGGCGCAAGCTCGCCCGTCAAAAACGCGGGCTTGCGCAGCGGAGGAACGAAGGCCTCGGCCCGACTGAACTCGGTTTCGGCGGCGTCCTCGTCGGGCTCGGCGGAGCGAAGGGCCGAAACGCTGACCTTCGCGGGAGTGTCGGTCGCGAAGGGGTATTTGTAGTTAAAGCCCATCAGCGTGGCAAAATTCGCGGCCACGTCCTCGCCCAGAGGCGCGGAGCCGAGCCTTTCGGCGAGGGCCGGGGGCTTCACCTCGGCGGCGGCGAGCCGCTTCAGCTCAAAAAGCGAGCCGTCCGTGAGCGACGCGCCGAGCATTTTGGCGTAGCTGTCGGTCAGGAACACAGTCCCCGCCCCGGTCAGGCTGCCGCCGGACGCAAGCGACGCGCCGAAGCTTTTTTCGCTTGGGAAATAGCCCGTACATATCAGCCTCTGCCTCGGGCGCGTCATCGCGACGTAAAGCAGGCGTATCTCCTCGCAGCGTTCCCTTCGGCGGCGTTCGAGGCCGATGAGCGCCGAAAGCGGCGAACGGTGGAAGTAGCCGGCCTCCTCGTCCACGTAGTCTATCGAAAAGCCCAGCCGCGCGCTGACGGCGCAATCGTGGGCGCGGGCGGAAAACGGCTTCGAGCATTTCACAAGCATGACCACCGGGGCTTCGAGGCCCTTGGACTTGTGTATCGACATGACGCGCACCACGTCCATCGACTCGGAGAGGGTTTTGGCCTCGGTGGCCGAGGGGGTGGGCGACAAATTCTGTTGCTTGATATGTTCGAGAAAGCCGTAAAGCCCGCCCCGCCCCGAAGCCTCGAAGGCCTCGGCGGCGTCGGTGAGAGCGTCAAGATTGGCGCGGCCCGCGCCGCCCTTCATCGCGCCCACGGAGGAGTAATAGCCGGTTTCGGCGGCAATCATGTTCACGACCTCGCTTATGGGGCTGAAATCGGCGGCCCGCCGCCAGCGGCGCAGCTTTTCGCCAACGTCCTTGCAGCGTTCGAGCAGAGCGGGGTCGTTCATTTCGGCGGCCCGCGCGGCGTGGAGCGGGTCGCAGGGGTCGGCGAGCGAGCGGAACACATCGCTGAAGCCGCCCTCGCCCGCGCCGCGTATCTTCAGCAGGTCGTTTTCGGTGAAGCCGAACATCACGCTTCTGAGCGCACCGGCAAGAGGAATGTCCCTGCCGTCGTTGTCAAGAAGGGTGAGTACGTCTATCATCGGGGAAATCTCGGCCTTGGAATAAAGCCCCTCGCCGCCGTCGAAATAGGCGGCTATGCCGCTTTGCTCCAGAGCCTTGCTCATAATGGGGCCGTCGTCCTTCACGGTGCGCATAAGCACGATTATATCCTTTTTCATTATGGGCCTCGCCTCGCCGGAGGCTTTGTCATAAACCGGCATACCGGAGGCGAGCAGCTCCTTTATCCTGTTGGCGGCGGCCCGCGCTTCAAGCTCGAAGTCGTAGCGGCGGGCGCGCTTGTCCTCGTCCACAACGGCGACAAACTCGGCCCCGCCGCCCTCGGGCAGCCAATCCTCGCCGTGGAGCATTTCGTGCATCGAGGCGTAGTCGGACCCCATAGTGCTGACGTTTATCAGGCGGCGGAAAACGCCGTTTACCGTGTTTATGACCTCGGCGCAGCTTCGGTAGTTCAAATTCATGGTTATAAGGCGGCTGCCCTCGTCCGAGGCGGCGCAGCGGCCGCCAAAAATCGCGGGCTCGGCGTGGCGGAAGCCGTAGATGCTCTGCTTCATATCGCCCACCATGAACAGCCTGCCGCGGCTGATTGCCTCAAAAATCGCAAGCTGACGAGGATCGACGTCCTGCGCCTCGTCAACGTAGATTTCGTCGTAAAGCTCCCGAAGCTCGAGAGCGGTTTCGGAGGGGGAGCCGTCGTCGTTTATTAGCAGGCGCAGCGCCAAATGCACGCAGGCGGAAAAGCTGAGTATCTTTTTCTCCATCATGCGGTCGAGCTCGCCCGAAATAAGCAGGCGCGTCATCTCGCATAAAGCGACGGCGGCGGGAGCCGTTTCGGCGCGGAAGGCCTCGATTTGTTCGGCCTCGGGCGCGAAAAGCTTCGCCGTTTCGTCCCAGATTTTTCTCGCGCCGTTCATGGCCTCGGCGGCGGCGGGATCTCCCTTGGTGTTTTTTGTATCCTTCGCCGTCACGCGCAGGCCCAAAAGCGGCCTCGCCTTAAGCATTTCCCTCGCCTCGGCGTAGGTTTCGGGGCGGGGCAGCGCCTCGACGGCGGCAATAGCCGAGGCGAAAGCCGCCGCGTTTTTCGGGTTTTGTATCTCGCGGGCGGCGTTTTTAAGCATGAAAAGCACATCGTCGGCCATCGAAGCGGCGGCCTCGGCGGCGTATTGCCCGAGAGGCGTTTCGGCAAAGCCCCTTCGACAGCCGTCGGCACAGTCGGCGAGCCATTTTTCGGGGTCGGGGACGGCCTCAATGCCTCGCTTTAGCTCGTATACAAGGTCGATATAGTCGCTTTTTCCGCCGGTTTTTGAGGCGGTGAAGTCGTTGGCGCGCTTGGGCGAGCCGTAGTTCATGCTCAACCGCTCGAAGCCGTCAAGAAGCTCGTCGCCCGAGCCGTCGGGGTAAAGGCGGGCAAACTCCGCCGCCTTTTCGGCGTAGGCGGGAATAAGCTCCTCTCCCCTTTTTTGGGCGGCGGCGGAGCTGAACATCTCGACAATCTCGCGCAAAACGTCGGCGCGGACGGCGCGGACGGACTCCTCATCGCCGACGGAGAAATCGCCCGACAGGCCCGGTATTTTGAAGAAATTCTGCCTTAAAAGCCTGTAGCAGAACGAGTCGATGGTGCAGACGTCGGCCCCGCCCAAAAGGGCAAGCTGCCTTTCGAGCGAGCGGCGGCGGGAGGGGTCGGCCTCGGCGCGCAGGGCCCCGGTGAGCGAAGCACCCACGCGGGAGCGCAGCTCCGACGCGGCGGCGCGGGTGAAGGTGACTATGAGCAGGCGGTTCACGTCCACGGGGGCCTCCCCCGCCACGCGGGCCAACACCCTCTCGCCCAGCACTTGGGTTTTGCCGCTGCCGGCGGCGGCGCTTACGGTTATGTTTTTGGGAGCCTCCGTGACGGCGGCCCGCTGAAATTCGTTAAGCCTCATAACCCTCCGCCTCCAGCTCCTTTTCCATTTTCTCTATGGCCTCGCAGCCGTTATCGTTCGGTATATCGCGGATTTTGCCGCCTCGGTCGATTTTGCACACCCCCATATAGGGGCAAAACTCGCAGTTCAAATTCCCGTCCGCGCGAACGGGCGAAATCGGCGCTTCTCCGGCGCAGATACGCTCCGCCGTGCGCTTGACGCTCTTTTTAACGTAGCGCAGCAGGGTTTTCATTTCCTTTTCCTCAAGGGCGGCCACGCCCTTGCGCTCGGCCATTCGGCCAATGACGCTGACTCCTGTCAGGCGGCCTCGCTTTTCGGGCGGTTCGCCGCCGATTTCGGCCTCTACCGGCGTTTCGGTGAGGTTAAAATACAGCGCGGCGGCGGGGCGGCTTTCGGGTTCGGCGTCAAGGTAGCTGTCCATATAGGCGAAAAGCTGAAGCTGAAGGCCGTTCAGCACCTTGTTAAAGCTGATTTCCCTGCCGCTGCTCTTATAATCCACTATCCGCACGAGGTCAACCACCTTCAGCTGGCCGTCCTCCTCGATTTTAACGCCTCGGCGAACGTCGGCGCGGTCTATTCTGCCCCTGAAGCGGACGCTTCTGCCGTCGGGCAGGACAAAGCGCGAGGGCGGAACCGTGCCGTTTTCGTCGATTATGACCTCGGAGCCTGTGGGAACGAAAAGCTCCTCCTCTATCTGGGAGCGGATTTCCTCGATGCACTTGCGGGCCATGCGCTCTATTCTCGCGACCGAAACGGCAAGCCTTGGGTCGGCGGCTATCTGGCGGCTCAATCCGAGGCGTATTTCGGCGCAGACGGACTTAAAGGCGGCTTCGGCGTAATCGTCGCCGACAGCCGACCAGTCGCCGTGCTTTTCGCGCACGACAAGGGCGCAAAAACCGTCGATTATGTTATGCAGAAGATTGCCGCTGTCGGCGGGGTTGATGTTGAGCGGCGTCAGCTCGCGCAGGCGCAGAACGTTCCGCGCGAAGTACGAAAACGGGCACGAGGCGTAGGTTTCGAGCGACGAGGGACTGAGCGTCAGCTCGTCGCCGAGAACCTTTTTCAAAAGCTCCGGGTCGAGGGTTTCGGTTTCGGAGCCGTCGGCGGCGGACGCGGCGAGCAGGGCCCGCAGCTTCGGGCCGTACTCCGCGTCGGCGGCAAGCACGCCGCGCAGGGCTTTCCAAAAGCCGCCCTGCCTTTCCTCGCCGACGGCGGCGCCCAGTTCGAGGAACGCGGCGGGCTTGGATACGCAGAGGTACTCGCCTTCGGGCGAGCTCACGTCCTCGGTTTCAACCAGCTTGGGAAAAAGCTCCCTCACCCGCTTGACTATGCGCCCCGGGCGCAGAGTTCCGCCGTCGGCGGCGGCTATGGGGCAGCTCAGGCAAAGCCGCTCCTTCGCGGAGGAGAGCGCCTCGTAGACGAGAAAGCTTTCGTTTTCGGTTTTCGCCGCCACGCCGGGCGGCAGCTCCACGCCGAAATCGCGGCTTAGAAGCTCGGCCTCGGCCTCGGTAAAAATCGACGTGTTTGAAAAGCTTCGCGGAAAAACGTCCTCGTTAAGGCCAAGCAGAAAGACCACGCGGTCGCTGCTGCCCTTCATGCGTTCGGGGTCGCCGAAGATAACGCTGTCCGCCGAGGGCGGCACAACGCCTATCTGCACGGCGGAGCAGGCCGTTTTAACCGCGTCGTAAAGCTCCTCGGGCGTGAGGGTAGCCGCCGCGAACACGGTGTGTATGTCGTCCAGAATATCTATCAAAAGGTCATAAACCTGCCTTGTTTCGGCGGCCCCGCGCGGGTCGCCGTTTTCCTCCTGCATGGCGGCGGCCCTTTCGGCGGACTCGGGCAGGCCGCTTTTGAGCATAAAATCGTAAAGCCCATGGGCGAAGTCCTCGCCGCTGCGCTCCTTCGAGAGGCAGAGCCGCAAAGGCTCGATCAGCTCCCATATCTCGCGGCGGCGTTCGTTAAGCGCGTCAAGGCTTTCGGCGCGAGAGGCCCCGCCGTAGCTTTTGGAGTCATACGAGCCTCGGATAAAGGTGAAGTCCTCGCCCCAATTCCAAGAGCGCACCCCCGCCTCGACGCAGTAATCCTCCAGCTCCCCACAGCGGCCCCCGTGGGGCGCGAAGGGGTTCTTGGCGAAGGCGAACACGTTTTCGTGGCGGAAGCCGTAAATCGCAAGCTCCATCGCCGAAAGCAAAAACCGCGCCGCGCTGTGCCGTTCGAGGGGACGCTTCATGTCCAGAAAGACGGGTATGGAATAAATTGGGAAAATGCGCTTGATATAGCCCGAGTACGCCTCCACGTTGCGGGCGGCCACGGTTATATCGCGGTAGCGCAGTCCTCCGCGAACGACCCTCGATATGGCCGCCGCGAGTCGGCGCACCTCCTCGAAGGGATTGCGGGAAATATGCAGGCTTATCACAGGCTCGGCGGGGCCGGGATAGACCTCGGCTCCGCCGTAGAAATGCTCCGAAAGAAAGGCGAGCTGCGGCGGGCGGCCCGGCGCGGCGGGCAGGGCCGCGCGGGCAAAGTCGGCGCCCACATCGTAGGCCGCGCGGGCGAGGGCGTCGATAAGCTTGCCGGTTGTGGCGAACTCGGGCCTGTCGTCCCAGCAGACGGCGGCGTAAACCTCGTCGGCGCGGGCGGCCATAAGCCCCACGCAGCGGCGCTGCAGCACGTTCAGGTCGGAAAAATGGCTTATGCACACGGTTTTTCCCTCAAAGAAGCGGCACTCGGGCAGGCTGAGCATACGCAAAAGCTCCCGCATATCGTCGTCGGCGTCGCAGAGGGAGCAGCTATCCATGAGCGAATTATAGCTTTCAAGGGCGAGAACGCAGTCGTGCAGCTTGCGCTTGAGCGGCATGGCGTTTTCAAGCCCTTCCTCGGCGGCGCGGAGCTTTTCTCCGGTCACGCCGTAGCGTTTGAAGCCGGTTATCATCGCGCTGACGGTGGACGTTAGGTCGCGCTTTTTCACAACGCCCCTGAACAGGCGGAAATCCTCGGCCTTTATGTCCGCGAGCGCGTGCATCACGGCCATCTCGCGCGCGGGGGCCGTCAGCCGTTTTCGCCCCGAGGGGAACGAGGCGCGAAGCTTGAAGAACAGCCGCTTAAAGGTGAGCACCTCGGGGTTGCCGAGGCCCGTCACGCCGAACTCGCCTATCAGCCGCTCCTCCTCGGAAAAGGAGCTTTGATCCGGCACAAGGCAGACCGCGCCGTTTTTTGAAACGGCCGTGCGCCGCTTCATCCGCCGCAGGGTTTCGGCCTCAAGGGCGCGCGGGTCGGGCGAGGTTATCACGGTAATTTTCATTGACTTTTCTCCTTTTGTCAGGCGCAGGGAAGCGATGCTGCGCTATTCCGTCTTTTCCTCGATGATTTCCCTTGTTATCCTGACCTCGGTAACTCCGCCGGCGCATTTATCCGCGCCGTTCGCCGCGAATTTTACGGTCACCTTTTCCTTACCGGCGGTGAGGCCTTCGGGTATATCGTAAAACACGCGGTAAAGGCGGCCGGGGCTATTTTTGTTGAGTATCTCGCCGCCGACCTTAATGCCGTCCACATAGACGGAGAAGTCACGCTCATAACGGACGCCGTTCTTACTAAAGGGCACGTCGTCGCCCCAATAGGCCGCGTAAAGGTAGTTCTGTTCCTCGGGCAGAACCTCCATATCGTAGGAGAAGAAAGCGTTGTCCACTCCCCACGCGTCGCGCCAGAAGCGGCTTTTGCCGCCGTCCGAAAGTATTCCGTTATGCTGTGCGTCGTTATCGCTGTGCTTCAAATTATGGCCCGACTCGTCCTGCTGGCCGTCCGGCTCAACGGAGTCCACCGTCACGTTATTCAGCCTCCGCTCGTAATCGTCCGCGCCGCCGTCGTTCATGTACCAGTAAACGCTGTGAAAGCTGTGGTGTATCGACCAGAACGGCACAAGGGTAAGCTCCCTGCCGTTAGAGGTGTGGGCGGCGTCGATTTTGAATACAAGTGCGGAAACGTCCGCGGGGGTTATGAAGCTTTCGGGGTCGGACGCGTCGCCCAGAATATTTGGCACGGGTACGGTGTTCGCGGGGAGATTAAGCTCGCTCACGCGGGTATCCATATCCCTGACGTTAAGGCCGGCGGCCTCCTCGCCGAACGACGCGGCCAGCACGGCGGGGCCGTACTTAAAGGCCACCTTGTTTTTGTCGTCGCGGGAGAAATAGACCGAAAGCGCCATAGGCAGCGTAAGCTCTATCTCGTCGCCCTCGCTCCACTCCCGCCGCAGCTCAACATAGCCGTCAACGGCTTCGGCGGCGACGGCTTGGCCGTTCAGCTTAACGCCCATATCGCCGGCGAGCCAGCTCGGCGCACGAAGCTTAACAGCGGCTTCGGCCCCGCCCTTTTCAACCGTTATTTTTACGGTTTCCGAGTAGGGGAAGTCGGTTTCCATGCGGAGGGTAAGCCCGGCCTCGCGCCAAACCGCCTGCGAGGGGATATAGAGGTTGACGTAAAGCTCGTCCTTATCCTTATAATATATACATTTCGTGTAGCGGCCCGGGTTTTCCATACCGCTGCCGGTACAGCACCACCACGAGCCCTCGGGCGTGCCGTAAATTCTGAAATGGCCGGGCAGCATGGAGGTAAAGTACATCTTATTGCCGGTTTCGGGGTCCTGCGAGCCGAGAATGTCGTTATACAGGGCGTTTTCCACATAGTCCATATATTCGGCCCTATGCTCCCACGAGAACAAATGCTCGGTGAGCTTTATCATGTTGAAGGTGTTGCAGGTTTCGGCGTCCTTGATATGAAGGGTTTCGAGGCCGTCGTTTTCAAAATGCTCGCTGACGCTGTTGCCGCCGATGACGAAGGAGCGGCTGCCCGTGACGCGGTTCCAGAAAAATTCCGCTGCGGCCTTATAGTCCTCGCGGGAATTATCCTGCTCGTAAACGGCGGCCGCGCCGATGATTTTCGGTATCTGGGTGTTGGCGTGCTTGCCGGAAAGCTCGTCGCGCCCGGCGGCGAGCGGGTCAAGAATAGCGTTATGCGTGAAGCGGACGGCGGCGGCGAGGTAATCCTCCCTGCCGGTTATCGAGTAAAGCTGGGCGAACACGTCGTTCATGCCGCCGTGTTCAACGCCGAGCATTTTCTGCATTTGCTCGTCGGTGAGGCCTTTGGTTCCCTCAACGGCCCAGTCGGCGAATTTGACCGCCACGTCAAGAGCCTGCTCGTTACCGGCCACGACGTAAGCGTCGATAAGCCCCTGATAAATTTTGTGCACGCTGTACCACGGCACCCAGCCGTCGTTCAGGTTGATGCCGTCGGGCGTTCTGATACTGCCGGCGAAAGCCTCGTCGAACGGGGCGGGGTCAAGCCCGCCGACATAGCCGCCGCCCGTTGTCCGCTGAATACGGGCAAGCTCGCCGACGGCGTAATCGAGGCGGCTTTTAAGCTCCGCGCCGTATTGCTCCGACTCGACGCACGCGCTGCTCACCGCGCTGAGCCAATGGCCCAGCGAGTGGCCGCTTATCCCCTTTCCGCCCCATTGATTGTTGTAGTTATAGGCCTCCCAGCCGCCGTAACGCTCCGCCTTCGGCTCCATTCCCGCCGATTCGAGGCAGGGAGCCAGCAGACGGTCGGGTTCGACGGCCATAAGGTATTTTTCGTTCGTATCGCGGGCGGTCTTGAACATACCGTCCAGTAGCTTAACATCGGACGCTGACATAAACCG
This sequence comes from uncultured Clostridia bacterium, assembly GCA_947629615.1. Taxonomy (GTDB): domain Bacteria; phylum Bacillota; class Clostridia; order UMGS1883; family UMGS1883; genus JAFLUQ01. The sequence continues at coordinate 8,836 of CANRER010000054.1, forward strand.
TCCTCCCTCGCTTACGTCGATTTTTTCGCTTTTCGCCGCGGAAAGCGGCACGGAGTATTCACGGCTCCAAACGAAGGTGCGGGCCGTAAAGCCGCTGTCCATAGGCGTCGGGAGCGCGAGCGTCAGCTCTCCCCGCCCGCTTATGAGCCGCGCGTCAACGGCGGCAAGCCTCCCGCTCGGGTCG
>CANRER010000055.1 GCA_947629615.1 uncultured Clostridia bacterium
CGCCGTGGAGCAGCTTGGTGATGGGTTCGCCCTTCTTAAGGCGGGCCAGCGCGCCGTACTGCCAAAGTATGGGAGCGGCGTCGGAAAGCGTGCCCTCGAGCCTTTCGTGGCGGCACTGGAGCGCGCGGTGGCAAAGCTCCAGCCTTTCGTCGAGTATGTCCCAGAAGCCGGCCTCGCCCTTGCCGTCGCGCAGAGCGGTGCAGGCGGCGTCCACAAGATTTATCGTAACAACGCCCTGATTGAAGCGGCCGTAATACTTCGGCTTGCCGTTTTCGTCAACATAAGGGGTGAGGAAGCTGCGGCAGCCCATGCAGGTGTAGCAGTTGCCGTTGCCGTTCTTGTCCACCTTAAGCTTTAACATCATTTTTTCGGAAATATAGTCGGGAACCATGCGCTTGGCCGTGCATTTGGCGGCCATGCGGGTGAGGTAGAAGTAAGGGGAGTCCTCGTGAATATTGTCCTCCTCCAAAACGTAAATCAGCTTGGGGAAAGCGGGGGTGACGTATACGCCGGCCTCGTTTTTAACGCCCCGATACCGCTGACGCAGAACCTCCTCGATTATCATGGCAAGATCCTTTTTGAGCTGAGGGTCCTTGGCCTCGTTGAGATACATGAACACAGTTACGAAGGGGGCCTGACCGTTTGTCGTCATGAGGGTGACCACCTGATACTGTATCGTCTGTACGCCGCGCTCGATTTCCTCTTTCAGACGGCTCTCCACAATGGACGAGATTTTGTCCTCGGAGGGAAGGGGGCCAAGGGCCGAAAGCTCTTTGCGAACGGCGGCGGAAATTTTATCCCTTGAAACCTGCACGAAGGGGGCCAGATGGGTCAGCGAGATGGACTGGCCGCCGTACTGGCTGGAGGCCACCTGCGCGATTATCTGTGTGGCGATGTTGCAGGCCGTGGAAAAGCTGTGGGGCTTTTCTATCATCGTGCCGGAAATAACGGTGCCGTTTTGGAGCATATCCTCCAGATTGACAAGGTCGCAGTTGTGCATATGCTGCGCAAAATAGTCCGCGTCGTGGAAGTGGATTATGCCCTGCTTGTGAGCGTCCACAATATCCTGCGGCAGGAGAATGCGTTCGGTGATGTCCTTGCTCACCTCGCCGGCCATATAGTCGCGCTGAACGCTGTTCACGCTGGGGTTCTTGTTGGAATTTTCCTGCTTGATTTCCTCGTTGTTGCACTCGATAAGCGTCAGTATTTGGTCGTCGGTGGTGTTGGACTTGCGCACAAGGCTGCGGGTGTAGCGGTAGGTTATGTAACGCTTCGCCACCTCGTAGGCTCCGTGGGCCATAATCTCCTTCTCGACAAGGTCCTGTATCTCCTCGACCGAGAGGGCGCGGCCCATCTTCTCGCACGACCTCGTCACCGATTCGGCTATGCGCTGTATCTGCCGCGGAGTCATCTTAACGTCGTCCTCAACGACGTTGTTGGCCTTCGTCACGGCGGCGGAAATTTTGTTGATGTCGAAATCGACCTCGGTTTTGTTTCTTTTGATTATTTTCATGGTTTCCCCATCCTTTTTTTGAAACTGAAATCATTATACACCATATCTTGATGAATGTCAATACAAAAACCACAATATCTATGTTACTTTTTTGTTACACACACAAAATAAGGCAGAGAGCGGTTCAAGAGAAACGACGCTTCCAACTATTGACAAACGGGCGGAATTTTTGTAAAATAAAAGGCGGGTGAGATGGAAATGAGGTACAGGATATTGGACAGCCTTCGCGGGGCGGCCCTTGTGAGCATGGCGGCCTACCACGCCGTGTGGGACGCGGCGTTCTTTCGCGGGGCGGAGATAAAGTGGTTCGGCGGCCCGGCGGGCAGGGCGTGGCAGCTGAGTATATGCTGCTCGTTCATACTGCTTTCTGGCTTTTGCTGCTGCATGGGGCGGCGGCCGCTGCGGCGCGGGCTGACGGTCTTTGCCTGCGGTGCGCTCGTCACGGCGGCGACGTGGTTCTTCCCCGACGTTCGCATAGTCTGCGGCGTGCTGACGCTGCTCGGCTCGTGTATGCTGCTTTCGGCGCCGCTCAAGGGGGCGGTTCAAAAATGCCCGCCGTGGCCTTCGGCGGCTGTCTGCGCGGCGCTGTTCCTCGCGTTTTATAACGCCCCGCGCGGGTTTCTGGGCTTCGGTTCTTTTAGACTGGAGCTGCCGGCCTTCCTTTATAATAACGCGATGATTTTCGTCGGCTTCCCGCCGGCGGAGTTCACCTCGGCGGACTATTTTCCACTTTTGCCGTGGGCGTTTTTGTTCTTCGCCGGGGCCTTTTTGTTCCGAGCCGCGCTCGCGCTCGGCTTCAACGAAAAAACGGCGGAACGCCTTTGTGTTCCGCCGCTGGAGTTCCTCGGCCGCCATTCGCTGGCCGTGTATCTGCTGCACCAGCCGGTTCTGCTCGCCCTGTTCGCCCTATTCTAACGCCGCGTCGATCATTTCGGCGATTTCCTCGTACTCGCATACCCCGATGAGCTTGCCGCTCACCTCGCCGTTTTTGAACAAAATCAGCGTCGGTATGCTCATTATGCCGTATCGCAGGGCTATCTCCGCCAGCTTGTCCACGTCGCCCTTGACCACGCGGATTTTCCCCTCGTAATCGGCGGCTATCTCCTCCACGGTGGGGGCCAGCATACGGCAGGGGCCGCACCATTCGGCGAAAAAGTCCGCCAAAACAACGCCCTCGCCGAGGGCCTCGGTTTCAAAATTCTCGTTTGTAAGCTCTGTCATTGTTTATCTTCCTTTCAATTATTCGGATAACTCGCTTAAGCGGTTCGATTTTTCCTTAAGGCCGGGGAAGCCCGTTTGGCGCATAGCCTCGTAAGCTATCACCGCGACGGAGTTGCCGAGGTTAAGGCTCCGCGCCCCGCCGACCATCGGTATGCGCACGCAGCGTTCCGGGTGGGCCCTTAAAAGCTCTTCGGGGAGGCCGGCGGTTTCCTTGCCGAAAAGAATGTAGTCGCCCTTTTGAAAGGCCGCGTCGGTATAGGCCTGCGCCGCCTTTGTCGTGGCGTAAAAGCAGCGGCCGCTCGTGCGGGCGAAAAAGTCGTCGAGGCTGTCGTAATAGTGAACGTCGAGCAGGCTCCAATAATCCAGCCCCGCCCGTTTGAGGCTTTTGTCGCTTATCTCGAAGCCCAGCGGCTTAACGAGGTGCAGCGCCGCGCCCACCGCCGCGCAGGTGCGGGCGATGTTGCCGGTGTTTTGCGGTATCTCGGGCTCCACCAAAACCACGTTCAGCGTGGGTTCTTTCTTTATTATCTCGTTTTTCTTCTCGAAAAATACGCCCTCCTTAACGCCGTAGGCGCAAAGCACCACCTTTGGGCTTTCGAGCAGGTCGGCCATGACCTTCAGCGGCGTCAGCCCCGCGAGGATAACGTCAGCCCGCGAAGCGTCCATACCCTTTATCTTGGCCCTTTCGGCGGCGGGCGTTTCGTCAACGCGGCGGTATATGGCCGCCGCCGCCCCCGCGCTTATTTCAAGGCCGTTAATCTCGGGCAGCTCAAGCTTGCGGCCCTTAAAAAGGCAGCCCAGCGTGCGCGCGCTGCCGCCCACGCCGTATATCGCCAGCCCCTTGGCCTCGCTCAGCCACGGCACCGCGCCGATGACCCTTGCCACCTCGGCGTAAAGCTCGCTCTGGGGCCGCCCGGAGAAGCGTTCCGTCAGCATTACCGCGCCGCACGGAGTGCTGACGCTGTGAATGAGCCGACGGTTTTTGACGAGCATTATTTCGGTGCTGCCGCCGCCGGTATCGAAGATGAGGCCGCTTTCCATCGGCAGCGTTTCCGTCACGGCAAGGAACGAATACCGCGCCTCCTCCTCGCCGCTCAGCACGCGGAAGCGCACCCCGGCGCGTTCTTCGGCCATAGCCAGAAATTCCTCGCGGTTTTTCGCTATCCTCACGGCCTGCGTGGCCGTGGCGACAATTTCCTCACAGCCCGCCGAAGCCGCCGCGAGGGCGAATTTTTGAAGCGCCGCGACGACCCGCTCCATGGCCTCCGCCCGAAGCAGACCGTCCTCCATTCCCTGCCCGAGGCGCACGGTTTCGCGGTATTTCGCGAGGTTGCGCCATTTGCCGTCCTCGCATATCGCGTTTATGGACATACGGACAGAATTAGACCCAAGGTCAATGACCGCTATCGGCTGCATAAGCCCCGCCCCCTCGTATGTATGTAATTTTATTTTACAACAATTTATGCCAAAGGTCAATAAATTTAATAAAGAAAATTGTACAAAACGGTTGATTATTTTTTTGCCATGATGTATAATACAAGTGAGGTGATATTCGATGGAAGAAAAACAGACGAAGCGATTTCCGTATTTCAAAATATTCCTCGGCCTGCTGTGCGTGCTGGCCGTGGTTCTCATCGCGCTGATGCTTGAAAGAACCATCGGCTCGTCGGTCAAGGACGTTGTCATAGATAAGGCTAAGGTGACCGACGGGGCCTATTTTAAGAACGTTCGCCCGCTTTCCACAAAAATAATTACGGTTCGCGCCTCGGACGGCAGCTACCGCCTCGCGTTTGACGACTGCCTGAGCTGCTATTACAACGACGGCGTTCGCGCCCATTTCAGCGATACGGGCGAAAGCCTTGTCTGCGACAACTGCGGCTGCGAAACCTTTTACGACGACCTCGGCCTGATAAGCGACGAATGTACGCCCATTCCTATTCTTGCCGAGTACATAACCTCGGACGACGAAACGATAACCGTGCCGAAGGCTTTTCTCGAGCGTTGCAAGGAGATGCTCGACGTGCTGCGCATAGGCAAGGGCAACTACGCCAATATATACACCGGCGCGGACTACCGCAACATGGAGATAACCGAGGCCAGCGACGTGGCTGTGTCGTATGACGACGATGACGGCGGCGAGGCCGCCGAGGGCGCGGACGGCCCGGTGGACGTTGACGAGCTCAGGCTTCGCACCGAGGAGATAACCAAGCTTTATCAGGGCTACCTCAACGACGTTACGCTGAACGCCTCGCAGAGCGACATCGGCGTGTACGGAGCCTGCTACCGCGAATTTCTCGGCCTTTGCGACGAGCTTGCCGAAACCGACGTTTCCGATACGAGGGCGAGAGCGATATCCGAAAAATTCGACGAGATAGAGGCCAAAATGCGTGAGATAGGGAAGGCCTCTGCAAGATAGGTACAAACGTACGAAAATCCGCTCGTTTGAGCGGATTTTTTGCGTAATTATGTAAGAATTGGGCATCGCGTAAATTTACCGAACAATACCCCTCAGTCGATTTCGATTTTGAACACCACGGGCTTATCCGTATCCACGGGGCGGGTGGTGATTTTAAGGCCCTCCTCGTCGCGGCTCCAAGCGGGGGAGGGGTCATGCCCGAGCACGGACACGGCCTTGATTATCCCGTGGAAGTTGGGCTTGCGCGAGGCGTCGGCCTCGGCCAAGGAGCGTATCAAAACCTCGCTTTTGCCCTGCATGTTGAGGCAGGTCGCGTAAATACAGCCGCCGTTAACGGTGAAGCGTATGTCCTCGCAGCCGTAGGGCTTGGCCTCGGCGTCGGCGAACTGGCCCTCGGTTATCCGCGTTGGGCCCTCGCCGGATTTCCGCCAAAGCTTCGCGCCGCGAAGAGCCTCGCCGTTGACGCTCAGCCAATTGCCGATTTCCAGAAGTATGCTCCTGTCCTCGTCGGGAATGGAGCCGTCGGCCCTCGGGCCGATGTTCAGCAGCATACGGCCGTTTTTGCTCACGATGTCCACAAGGTCGCGCAGTATCTGCGCGGCGCTCTTGTACCAATTCCGCTCGGTGTAGCACCACGAATTTGTCGCCACGGAGGTGTCGGTCTGCCAGATATACGGCTTCGCGTCGGCGAACTGGCCGCGCTCGACGTCCACGACGGCCGTGCCGAACTCGAAGGCGTCGTGCTTGTAGTTTATCACGACCTCCTCGCCCCACTCGTCGGCGCGGTTGTAATAGTAGGCCGCGAATTTCTTAAGGTAGGGCTTGACCGCGCTGTGCTGTATCCACCAGTCGAAATAGACGACCCTCGGGCGATACTTATCCACAAGCTCGCAGCAGCGGCAGAGCCAGTCGTTCATAAATTCCTCGCTCGGCGCGGGCTCGGAGAACAGGTCGTGGTGGTTGGGCTCGGGCATGGCGGGCCAGTAGAAATCGCCGCGGCGCAGCGGCTCCTTTATGTCGGAGTCAAATTCCTTGCCGTGGCCCATGAAAAACCAATGCTCAACGCGGTGGCTCGACGCTCCGCACACAAGGCCGCGCTTGCGGCACTCGGCGAAAAGCTCGCCCAAAACGTCGCGCTTCGGCCCCATTTTAGCGGCGCACCAGTCCGAAAGCTCGCTCGCGTACATCTGAAAGCCGTCGTGATGCTCGGCCACGGGTACGACGTACCCCGCGCCGGCGCGGCTGAAAAGCTCGGCCCATTCGGCGGGGTTAAATTTTTCGGCCTTAAAAAGCGGTATAAAGTCCTTGTAGCCGAAGTTCTTGTGCGGCCCATAGGTCTTTATGTGCCGCTCGAACTCCGCGCTTCCCTGTATGTACATATTCCTCGAGTACCACTCGCTGCCGAACGCCGGAACGCTGTAAACTCCCCAGTGAATGAAAATGCCGAGCTTCGCGTCCTCGTACCACCTCGGCGGGCGGTATTGCTGCAGTGAAGCCCAATCGGCCTTGTATCTGCCGTTCGCGATAACGGCGTCGATTTTATCAAGATATTCCCGCATGAAATTTCCTCCTTTTTGCTTATTATAACCCACCCTCGGGGAAAAGTAAATAGCTTTTGTGAAATACGGCGGGAAAATTTTCGCAAAACCCTATTTACAAAAAGCCGAAACGGATATATAATATTTCATAAGGACATAAAAAGGGGGAGAGAATTTTGAAAAAAGTAATATCGTTAATCGTCGCCGCGGCGATGACGCTGGCCCTCGCGCCGTCTTTGCAGGCGTCGGCGGCGTCCGTGCCGTCGCTCACGGTTGACATGACCGAAAAAACGGGCCCCATGCGTCACGGCAGCGCGGGCTTCCTATACGGCCTCGGCAGCCACGGTACGCCGAACGCCAACACTCTTACGCCGCTAAAGCCCGCCGCGGCGGTGCAAAAGGCTCCCGACGGCCTTCAGCACCCCACCGGCGACGTGCTTGACGTGGCCGAAACCTTCATTGAGGCCGGCGGCGAGCAGGTGCAGATTTATCTTCAGGATATTTTCGCGCTGTGGAGCTACGAGTATACCGACATTGACGATTATTTGGAAAGAATAAAGGAAATGGTGCCTAAAATCGTTGCCCTGCGCGACAGCCGCCCCGATTTCGCCGGCAAGTTTGTGTACGTTCCGTATAACGAGCCCGACGGCATTTGGTTCGGCGGAATAAACGACAGCGCCGATGTTCAGGCGAAATTCAACGACTACTGGCAAAAGGCCTATACGCTCATAAAGGAGCTCGACCCCGACGCGCTTATCGGCGGGGCAAGCTATTCCGTGTATCAGCCGAGGGCCATGGAAAGCTGGATACGCTTCTGCGCCGAGAACGGCTGCGAGCCCGACTACATAACTTGGCACGAGCTTCAGACCGACAAGCTTTCGTCCTTTAAGTCGCACCTCGACCATTACCGGGGCATTGAAAGCTCCGTCGGCATGGACGAGAGGGAGATTGTCATAAACGAGTACGCCCCACAGGACCACTGCTCCGTGCCGGGCAAGCTTGTGAACTGGATAGCCCTGTTCGAGGAGAACAAGGTCAGCGGCTGCCTGCCCTATTGGCACAACGCCGGCAACCTTGACGACATAGCCGCCGACAACAACGAGCCTAACGGCGCGTGGTGGCTGTATAAGTGGTACGGCGACATGAGCGGCGAAACGCTCGGCCTTGCCACCTCGACGGCGAGGGACGCGCTTTACGGCCTCGCCTCGATAGACGATAACAAAAAGAGCGCGAACGTGATTTTCGGCGGCGTTGACGGCTCGGCGGACATCGTGCTTGAAAACATAGCCGAAACCGAGGCCTTTAACGGAGCTTCGGCGGTCAACGTAAAAATAGAGGCCACATATTGGACGGCCTACCACGGCGTTGCGGCGGAGCCCGCCGTTATTCGCACGGGCGTATGCGCCGTCGAGAACGGGACCGTTACGGTGCGGCTCGACGACATGGAGGCCTCGGCGGCCTATAATCTGACGGTAACGCCCGCCTCCGACGACGACAAGCCCGGCGAGCTTTATCGCGGCCCGTGGCGCGGCAAGTGGGAGGCCGAGGATGCGACGCTTGTCGGCGCGGCCTATAAGAACAACGAGCCGTGGACATACGCCTACTCGGGCGGGTACCGCGTCAGCAAAATCGACGGAACGGGCGACGGCGTGGACTTTGCCGTCAGCGTACCCGTTTCGGGCTTTTATCGGGCCGACATGGTTTACGGCAACGGCCTTGGCCTGAATACCGAAAACCCCGCTCAAAATAACCCCGTCGCCGTCACGCAGAGCCGAAAAATCGACGGCGGGGCCGAGGAGATACTCACCCTTGAAAACACCCTTCGCTGGCAGATGGCCGGTATGTATACCGATTATATCGAGCTTGAGGCCGGCGAACACACCTTCTCTTACCGCGGCACGGGCGGGCAGGGCGCGTCGCTCGACTGTCTCAGCCTGACGTATGTTGGCGGCGAAATACCCGCCTTCGACAGCGTTTACGAGGCCGAGCTTGCCGACTTCAACACCCTGCTCGATAACGCCAAAACGACCGTTAAAACCGAAAGCGAAATCCCCGCCCACAGCGGCTCCGGCTATGTGACGGGCCTCGACGAGGCGGGCGTGGAGAGCGGCGGCGGCGTGCGCTTTACGGTTGTAGTGCCGGATAACGGCCTTTACGACCTCACTCTCCGCAGCGCGGGCGGCGGCGCGACGGCCCGCGTTTACCTCGATAACACGGCCCTCACGCTCGATAATCTCGCGGCCTCGGTAGAGCTTCCTCCCTCCGAGGGCGGAAGCTCTACCGAGGCCGCGAGATTATC
>CANRER010000056.1 GCA_947629615.1 uncultured Clostridia bacterium
GGGCGACGGGGTTTTGGTTCATCAAAAATGCCGACGGCAGCTTTGATAGGTTCGACCTCGGGTTCGACTTCACCTTTGCGGGGGCGGAATATGTGGACGGAAAGCGGTATATATGCGTGAACGCGACGAAAAAAGAGGGAGGCACGACGTATGTCACGGGCAAGTACCTGACCTACATTCTAAACGACGACAACTCCCTCGTTCCAATAACCGACGCCGACCATGAAAATATCCGCCTGCTCGGCTCCTCCGAGGGGAAGCCCATCGTCCTTGCCACTTGGCTTGACGAGTACGTAGGCGTGTCCGCCGTGAACGACGGCTATTTTACCGTTGAGCCCGACGGCGGACTAAGAAAAATCTATCCCTACGTTTTCGGCGACGGAATGACCGTTTACGACGGGCATTTGTATCTGCTGATATGGCGGAACAAAACCATCGTTGACGTTACGACCGGCGAGGAGATAAAATTTTAGCGGCGCGAAGGCCGTAAAAGCAAAGAAAATCCGCAGGCCTGCGGATTTTCTCAATTAATTCAATCGCTGCTCCTTGCCGCTCGCGCTTTCTTCTATCAGGCACGCCGCTCGGGTTTCTATGGCCTCGCCGAGGCCGAGATAGCCCAGCCCCTCGTTGGTTTTGGCCTTAACGCTGACCCTTTCGGGCGCGACGCCCAAGGCCTCCGCGATGTTCGCGGCCATTTTTGCCGTATATGGGGCCATTTTTGGCCGCTGGGCAATAATGATGGAGTCAATATTCTCAATCTCGTACCCCTCGGCGCGGACAAGCCGCCCGGCCTCGCGCAGCAGGGCCAAGCTGTCGGCCCCGGCGTACCTCGGGTCGGTATCGGGGAAATGCGCGCCGATGTCGCCCAACGCCGCCGCGCCGAAAAGCGCGTCAATAACGGCGTGGCAAAGCGCGTCGGCGTCGCTGTGGCCCAAAAGGCCCGTGGGATGGTCAAGCTCCACCCCGCCCAAAATCAGCTTTCTGCCCTCCGCAAGGCGGTGGACGTCGCAGCCAAGCCCCACTCTCATAGCTTGCCCCTTTCCTGCAAAACGGCTTTGGCCAGCGCAAGGTCGATAGGCTCCGTCAGCTTAAGGTTGACGTAGGGGAGGTACAAAAGCCTCGCGCTCACGCCGATACGCTCGGTCAGAGCGCAGTCGTCGGTACCCTCGAAGCCGGCCGCGGCGGCCTCGTCGTGGGCGCGAAAGATTATGTCGCGCTTAAAGGCCTGCGGCGTTTGTATCAGCACCGTTTTATCCCTGTCCACCGACGACACCGCGTAATCGCCGTCGATCATTTTAATCGAATCCTTTGATTTCACGCAGACCGAGGCCGCCCCATGCTCCCGCGCGAGCCGCACTGTTTCGTCCACGGAGTCGGGCTTTATCAGCGGGCGCGCGCCGTCGTGTATCACGATTACATCGGCGTTTTTCGCGCAGCAGTCCATGCCTCGGCGCACGCTTTCGCCGCGGCTGCTTCCGCCGCGAACGATGCTTGTCACCTTTGAAATAAGGCTGTCCTTCACAATATCCCTGTATCGGGCAAGATTATCCTCGGAGGCCACGACGACTATCTCGTCCACCTCCGCGCTGTCCTCAAAAACCCTGACGGCGCGTTCAAACACTGTCATAGCGCCAAGCATGAGCAGCATTTTGTTCGCGCCCATGCGCGTCGAAGCCCCAGCCGCCACCACTATAGCCGACACGAAGCCTCTGCTTTGATTGCTCGTCATTGCTGCCACTTCCTTTTTAAGCTTCTTCCTTTAGCTGGTTGTCCACAATCTCCGACAGCATATTTTCAATTTCGCCGTTCGTCATGCCCTTCGCCAGCACCATCTCGCTGACGAAGATCTGCCGCGCGTTGGACAGCATTTTTCGTTCGCCGGTGGAAAGACCCTTCTTGCGGTCGCGCACCATAAGGCTTTTCAGCACCGAGGCGACCTCGTTTATGTCGCCGCTTTTTATCCTTGCCATGTTTTCGCGGAAGCGCTTGTTCCAGTTCGAGTTCATAACGGTATCGGCCGTTTCAAACCGAGCCAAAACCTCGTCGGCCTCGCTTCGGGATATAACGTCCCTTATGCCGACCCCGCCGAGGTTATTGCGCGGTACCATGACCTTCATGTCGCCGTAGGGTATGCGCATGATATAGTACTCGCGCACGGAGCCCAACACCTCCGCTTCTTCAATTCCTTCGATAATTCCCGCCCCGTGCATGGGGTAAACCACAGCGTCGCCAATACTATAACACATTTTTTTCACCTCCGGCTGTAAATAGTTATAACTCCGCATAAGTATAATACCACATATTTACATAATAGTCAACGTGAAAAATCCACAATAAAAAGTTAAATACATGGGCGTTTTTACCGATAAATACACGTTTTAGTGACGAGGCCGACGCTTTTCGGCGCGAGAAAAAATTCCTGTTGCAATTTTGCGCTGATTGGTGTAAAATTAGGTATTGTGAAAGGACTGATAGATGTGAAGAGGTTTATTCTGCCGCTTTTGCTGCTTCTGCTGCTGGCCCCGGCGGCCCACGGCGAGGTTTATACATACGACGAAACCGAACCCATAATGAACGGCGTGGAGCTGCGCCGCCTGCGCCGCTTTTACGGCGATTCGTGGCTGAATGTGGTCTGCGTGAGGGCCGACCTCGGCGCGGAGCACGTCGGGCTCGACCTGCTCAAGAACGGGGCCGACAAGCTCACCTCAATCGACGGCTTCACCAAAACCCGCGAGGGCGTGCTTGCCGCCGTGAACGCCGACTTTTTCGACGCTACCTACCCCTCCACGGCGCAGGGCTTTTCGCTCGGCATCGAAATCAAGGACGGCGAGCTTTTGCAGTCGCAGATTGACGAAAATATGGCCGCCGCCTTTTACGACGGGGCCGCCCTCTCGCTCGGCTATATGAGCATGAGCATGAGCGTTGCCGCCCCTAACGGCGAAAGCTGCGCCATAAAGCACCTTAACAAGCACGTGACTTACTACGGCGACCCGGTGATGTATACCTCCGAGTGGAACGGCGGTCTTTCGCCCGCCCCCGGCGGCGAGGTGGCCGAAATTGTCGTTGAAAACGGCGCGGTGACGGAATTTCGCCGCGGTCTGCCCCCGGTCGAGATACCCGAAAACGGGTACGTTATCGACGTCAGCGAGGGAGTGAGTATGTTTTTTGCCAACAATTTTGCCGTGGGCGACAAAATTGAGCTTAAAATCTCCGCGACGCCGGATATATCCAACGTAAAAACCGCCTTCGGCGGCGGCACAATGCTGCTCAGGGACGGCAAAAAAACGCCCTACACCCACAACGCGGCGGGCCGCAGCAACAGAAGCTGCGTCGGCACGAACGCCGACGGAACCGTCGTTTACCTTATCGCCGTGGACGGCCGCCAGCACCTTTCGCGCGGGGCCACGCAGGACGAACTGGCCGATATTGCGCTGGAGCTCGGCTGTGTGAACGCGATGAACCTTGACGGCGGCGGCTCCACGCGCATGATGGCCGCGCCCTTTTGGGATGCCTCGCTCGAGGTGGTGAACTCGCCAACCGAGAACCGCAGGGTGATTAACGCGGTGTCGGTAGTGACCGACGCCGTTCCCGGCCCCGCCGTCGGCGTGCGGCTGCGCTCCGCGTCCGACGCCGTGGCCCTTGGCGACAGCATAGACCTCGAGGCCCGCTGCTTCGACGCGGCAGGCCTGCCCGCCGAGGCCGCGAACGGGATAAACTGGCACGTTTCCGGCGTGGACGGAAAGGTTGAAAACGGCGTGTTTACGCCATATACCGCCGGCACGGCCGAAATAACCGCCGACTGCGGCGGCGAGATCTCCGAGCCGCTGGTCCTCACCGTTATAGGCGGGTTCACGGGCATAAGCGCGCCTGAAGCGATAAGCCTCGCCGTCGGCGAAAGCTATACCCCCTTGCCCGAGGTGAGCGGTGCGGACGGGGCCTACGCCGTCGTGCGGAACCTCGGCCTGCTTTCACCCAAGCTTGAGGGCGGCGCGGCAAGACTTGAGGGCGGCGTTATAACCGCCGTCAGCGAGGGCTATTCGACGCTTCGTCTAAGCCTTAACGGGGCCACGGCCTCCATGATGATAACCGTCGGCTCGCCCACGGCTCCGCCGCCCTATGTGGAGGAAAACATCAGCCTCGACCCCGCGCGGGGCCGCATGGAGGGCGACAGCTTCGGCGTGTTCGCGTGGACGGGCGAGCCCGTAACACTGATGGATACATTCCTATACCGAGAGGGCCTTTTGGGGATTTCTTCCTCAACCAGCTACGGCTTTCTCGGCACGTACCGCTCCGAGCTTTTGCCGACGGGAATACGCACCCCCATCGCCGCCGACAAATTCAGCGCCATCGACAAGGGCTTCGCGCTGGTTATTTCGCTGCCCGCGAGCGGCAGCCTCAGCGGCGGCGAGTGGACGGCTATGGCCAACGCGCTTGCCACGACCTCGGCCCAAAACGTCATAGTCCTTGCGAAAACGGCGCCGAACGGTCAGTCCGACGCCGATACGGCTGTGTTTTACGACTATTTCGACTTTATCGCCAAAACGAAAAACGTGTTCATCGTTCAGCCCGGCGCGAGGAACGCCTCGAGCCGACGCGGCGGCCTCCGCTTTATCACTCTGGCCGACTCCTCGCTCGGGGAGGGGATAATGCCCGCCGCGGAGAACGCCTGCCTGCTTCGGTTCACGATGAGCGGCGGCGAATGTAAATTTGACTTTGAGCGTCTGTTCGATTTCGGCGGAGGCTTTTGACGCCCCCTTAGGGGCCTAATCCCCGAACGCCTGACCGATGGGGTCGCGTATCACAAGGGCCGCTCTCGCGTCGGCGGGGGTGGCCGTTTTGTTTATCAAAACCAGCTCGCCGCCGCGGAAATAGTCTATCAGCCCCGCCGCCGGGTATACGCTGAGCGACGTTCCGCCCACGATAAGCACGTCGGCGGCGCGAATGGCCGCCACGCTGCGGCTGACGGTATCGCTGTCGAGCCCTTCCTCGTAAAGCACCACGTCGGGCTTGATTATTCCGCCGCATTCACAGCGGGGTATGCCCTCGCTTTCGGCCACGGCCTCCACGCCGTAAAACCTGCCGCAGCGTTCGCAGTGGTTGCGCAACACGCTGCCGTGCAGCTCAAGCACGTTTTTGCTGCCGGCGGCTTGGTGCAGGCCGTCGATGTTCTGTGTGATAACGGCCTTCAGCTTCCCCTCGGCCTCGAGCCGCGCCAGCGCGAAATGTGCCGCGTTCGGCTTCGCCCACGGGCAAAGCAGCTTGTCGCGGTAAAAGCGGAAAAACTCCAGCGGCCTCGCCCGGTAAAAGCTGTGGGAAAGAATGGTTTCGGGCGGATAGTCGTACTTTTGGCTGTACAGCCCGTCCACGCTTCGGAAGTCGGGTATGCCGCTTTCGGTGGATACTCCCGCCCCGCCGAAAAACACTATGCTTTTGCCCTTCTCGATAACGGCCTTTAAGTCCTTGTTCATTAACAAATACCCCCTAAAAGTAAATTTTTGAAAATAGCATTGACTTTTTTGGCGTTTTAGTGTATATTAGTTTATAGTTGTATAAGACTTTTCAAAAGAAGGAGGCCCTCACATGGAGGAACAAAACGAGTACCAGGTGGACCTGAAGCAGATATTTCTTCTTATGCTGCGCAAGCTGCCCGTCATTTTGGTTTTCACGCTGGCGCTGGGGCTTGCGGCGTTTATCTACAGCAATTTTTTCGCTACGCCCATCTATTCGGCCAACGTTAAGTTTTATGTGAATAATCAGCAGGGCGTGTCGGATTCGACAAAGGTTCAGCGGACGGACCTTGATACCGCGAGAACGCTTGTGAACAGCTATATCAACATGATTTATACCGACCTTGTTATTGACGAGGTGGCTTCCGCCTCCGATTTGGGGTACGAGCCCGAGCAGATACTGAGCATGACTTCCGTCAGCGACGTTGACGACGAGGCCCCGATATTTATCGTCACCGTGCGCAACCCCGTTCCCGAGTACGCGCAGGTCATCGCCAACACCTTCGCCGACGTGGCCCCGGGCCTCATTCAAGGGGTGGTCAAGGGCAGCGACGCCGAGATTATCGACCGCGCCAAGCTCCCGGAAAGACCGGTTTCGCCAAACGTTAAGAAGTATACGCTGCTGGGGCTTGCGCTCGGCTTCATTTTGGGCGCGGGGCTTGTGCTGCTGCTTGATTTTCTCGACGCGAGAGTCAAGAGCAGCGATTACCTCACTCAGACCTTCGAGCTGCCTGTGCTCGGCGTTATACCCAATATAGCCGCCGAGCAGGGCAAAAAGCCGGCCTTGGGCGAAAACGGAAGGAGGGCATAACCGATGAAGATCTTCGGCGGAAAAAAAGTTCAGGAGGAAACCCTTGCCGAAAAGCGCGCAAAGGTCGAGGGCGCGAAGAATAACTTCGCCGTGCGCGAGGCTTATAACGCCCTCCGCACGAACGTTATGTTTTCCATACCAAAAAAGAAATGCCGCAGAATTGTCATTACAAGCGCCGACATGGGCGACGGCAAAAGCACAAACTCCGTCAATCTGGCGATGAACATCGCGGAATCCGGCACAAAGGTGCTGCTTGTGGACTGCGACCTTCGCCGCCCAAATGTGGCCGCCCTTTTGGGCATTGAAAACAAAAAGGGTCTCAGCAATATCCTCACGGGCTATTGCAGCTTTGAAAACGCGGTCAAGGCCGTGGCCCCCAATCTCGACGTAGTAGCCTCGGGCGAAATCCCCCCTAATCCCACCGAGCTTTTGGGCAGCGGGGCCTTCGCCGAGCTGCTCGACTCCGTTTCGGAAAAGTACGAGTATATAATCCTTGACTCCTCGCCGGTGAACGTCGTCACCGACACGGCCCTTATATCGGAGCTTGTGGACGGCGTTATCATCGTTGTGCGCTCTAACCGCACCGAAAAGGACAGCGTGGCTCAAGCGGTAAGCTCGCTTAAGCTGGTGAACGCAAAAATACTCGGCTTTATCTTTAACGCCGCCGAAACCGAGGGCAAGAGCGGGTATAAGTACGGCGGCTATTACGCCATGTCCGACGGCGAAAGCGCCGGGAGAGAGAAAAATGAATGATATGCACACGCATATACTGCCCGGCATCGACGACGGCAGTAAGGATGCGGAAACTTCGATTGAAATGATAAAGCGGCTGTCGGCCGAGGGAGTGCGCAAAATTGTGCTCACTCCTCATTTCTATGCCTCGCGCAACAGCGTGGACAGCTTCCTCGCGAAACGCGCCGCCGCGCTGGACAGGCTCTGCGAGGCCGCCGAGGGCGTGGAGCTGGGCGCGGAGCTGTATATCGGGGCCGAGGTGCTTTTTATGGATTCGCTCGACAGGGTCGAGGGCTTTGAGCGCATGGCAATCGAGGGCACGAAGTATCTGCTGCTCGAAATGCCCTTCACCGCGTGGACGTCCCGCACGCTCGAAACCGTCTACCGCATAACGAGCAACGGCATAACGCCGATAATCGCCCATTTTGAAAGGTATATCCCCATTGTGAAGGATATGAATATGATATACGAGCTGCCTCGTCTTGGCTGCGTGATGCAAATGAACGCCGAAAATTTCAGGAGCTTTTTCCCGAAAAGAAAGGCCCTCAAGTTTTTTGCCGAGGGTACGGCAAGGCTCCTCGGCAGCGACGCGCATAACCTCACCTCGCGCCCGCCGGAGGTAAAGCTCGCCTACGACGCCGTCGCCGAAAAGCTCGGCGAGGAAAAGCGCCGCGAGATAACGGCCCTCGGCGACAGTATCCTCGCCGGAGCCACTCGCGTAATATAAGCCCTTCGCCCGCGTTCGCGGGCTTTTTTGCTGATATAAGCTGGCATGAACGCCGTATGGCGTTTATGCCAACTTTTTGCGGGAATATTCCTTCAGCTCTTCAAAGCTTTTGGCAAAGCGGCTGTGGCGGGCGGTGGGGTTGTTCCTCGCGAGGCTTCTCATGGCGAGACCAAGCCCCTGCAGGGCCTCCTCGCGGCGTTGACGAAGCTCCTCGACGCGCTCGTCCACCTTGGAGGACAGCTCGTCGGCCTTTTGGGCGATGGCGTCCCGAGCTTCCATTTTCGCAAGCTCCATCTGCACGTTTATCTCGTCAAGAGCGCGGGCCAGCTTGTCGAGCATAAAGGCGGCCTTGGCGGAGAAGTAAAGGTCGGCCAGCATAACGGCGGATAAAACCGACGCCAGCGCGGCCGTCAGCGGCAGAGGCAGCTTTTCCGTCACAAAGGCGGCGATCGGCTCGTGTATAACATGGACGACAAAAAGCGTCAGCACGCCCCAAAACAGCGAGCTTCTCAGGCAGATGCGCCCCTGAAAATTCATGAATTGACCGGTATAATCCCAGTATCTGGTTTTGAATATGGCCTCCATCAGTACCCCGGTCACGTATTCCAGCACGGTGCAGGCCACTACGCCGACAAGGTATTCCAGTATGTAATTCCCGTAAACCGGCAGGGTGCAGAAAATTATAAGTATCGCGCCGAAGCCGTAGATGGGCAGTGCGGGACCGCGCAGAAAGCCCCTGTTTGTGGGGGTCTTTGTGTCGATGGTGACGATAGCGCTTTCAATGCACCAGCCGAGAAAGCAGTAGATAAAGAAAAACAGAAGCCACTCGAAAATATTGTAACCCATAATATCTCCTCCAATTATATCATTCCGTATGTGTCGCGGACAGTGATTTCCTTCCCCTTCAGGTAGGCGAAAAACCCGTCGGCGCAAAAAATCAGCTTATACGCCGCGAGCCGCTGCCCGCCCTCGCGCGGGGCCGCGCCGTACTTGCCGTCGCCGACGATGGGGTGGCCGATGGCCGCGAGCTGGGCGCGTATCTGATGGCTGCGCCCGGTCTTTAGCTCCACCTCGATTACCGCTGTAGCTCCTTCGTCCTTGAGCACGCGGTAGGCCGTGACGATTTCCCGCCCGCCGCCGCCGACGGCGCTTTTGTTTTTTTCCGGGTCCTTTTTTATTGTGGAGCGCAGC
>CANRER010000057.1 GCA_947629615.1 uncultured Clostridia bacterium
TGCAAGTTTTTTTACACTCCCCCTTTGCGTTTTGCACCTAAATCCCGATAAACGGGTTTATAGTATCATTCCAGCATTTTTCCGTAATATTCCACATAAACTACGGTTTTGTCCGGATAATATTCCTTGTCGGACTTAATATATTCGGAAAATCCATAGTGGGCATATATCGCTTTGTTTTTCTTATCGTCCGCTTCTACTCCGAGCGTCGCCTTTGTATATCCCCTTTGGCGCAAGTCGTCAATCATAAAACGAAACAGCTTTGAAAAATATCCTTTTCCCCGAAACCCGTCAATCGTTCGGAAGGCAGACAAATAGACGGTATGACCGTCCACCAAACCGTCGCTGTTTTGCACAACCTCGGGATTAATCATCGCGGTAGCTTCGCAAATAATTCTTCCGTCAAGTATTCCATAGTACGGAATGATGTAACCGCGCTTGCGGTTTTCTATATTTTGTTTCTTCCAGATTATCCAATTTTCCCTGTCTTTTCCGCTGTGCGCAATTTCATAATCCCATTTTGTGTTCATTTCACCGATAGACGCTATCTTGCACATAAACTGCTCGGCCATTAGTTATTCTCACTTTCAAATTCCCGATTTATTGTTTTGATTATAAACCAATCATACCATACTTGCCGCAAAAAGTCAACCGATTTCACGGCGGACAAAAAAACGGTATGGAGCGGCGTTGAGCCGCTCCATACCGCAAACGTATTTTTACCGAATTATCATCAATACACCTTTTTCATAACGGCGCCCTTATCGGCCCCGTCAACAAGCGTGGAGTAGCGGGCCAGCCAGCCGGTTTTAACGTTTGGCTCGGGCTGAACCAGCCTTTCGCGGCGCTTCGCCAGCTCCTCGTCGCTGACCTTAAGGTTGACGGAGGCGGCGGGAATATCAATCTCGATTATGTCGCCCTCCTCGACAAGGGCGATCGTGCCGCCGACGGCGGCCTCGGGCGAAACATGGCCGATGGACGCGCCGCGGCTCGCGCCGCTGAAACGGCCGTCGGTGATGAGGGCGACGGTCTTATCGAGCCTCATGCCGGCAAGAGCCGAGGTGGGATTGAGCATTTCGCGCATACCGGGGCCGCCCACGGGGCCCTCGTAGCGAATGACAACGACGTCGCCGTCAACTATGCGCCCGTTATATATGGCGTCGATGGCCTCCTCCTCGCTGTTGAACACGCGGGCGGGGCCGCTGTGCTTAAGCATTTCGGGGGCGACGGCGCTACGCTTTACCACACAGCCCTTTTCGGCCAGATTGCCCCAGAGTATCTGTATGCCGCCGGTGGGGCTGTAGGGGTTGGTGAGGGGGCGGATTTGGTTTTCGTCCTTGATGTAGGCTCCGGCCACGTTTTCGCCGACGGTCTTGCCCGAAACGGTGAGGGCCGTGGGGTCGATAAAGCCGCCCTTGATAAGCTCGGCCTGCACGGCGGGAATACCGCCCGCGAGGTTCAAATCCTGCATATGGGTAGGGCCGGCGGGGGCGAGGTGGCAGAGGTTCGGCACGCGCTCGCTCATCTCGTTAAACAGGCTCAAATCCACGGGAACGCCGGCCTCGTTGGAGATGGCGAGCAGGTGAAGCACGCTGTTGGAGCTGCACCCGAGGGCCATGTCGCAGGCGAGGGCGTTTTTAATAGACTTTTCGTTGATTATCTGGCGGGCGGTTATGCCCTTTTTAACAAGCTCCATTATCGCCATGCCGCTGTGCTTTGCCAGCAGCATACGGCCGCTGTGGACGGCGGGGATGGTGCCGTTGCCGGGCAGGGCTATGCCCAAAGATTCGCACAGGCAGTTCATGCTGTTCGCGGTATACATACCGGCGCAGCTTCCGCAGCCGGGGCAGGCCCCCTCCTCGCACTCGCGGAGCTTTTCGTCGTCGATTATGCCGGCCTTAAATGCGCCGACGGCCTCGAACATCTTGGAAAGGCTTATCTCCTCGCCGTCAAAGCGGCCGGCCATCATCGGGCCGCCGCTGCATACGACGGCGGGAATATCCATGCGTACGGCAGCCATAACCATACCCGGCACGATTTTGTCGCAGTTCGGGATAAGCACAAGGCCGTCGAATTGGTGGGCCATAGCCATTGTTTCAACGCTGTCGGCGATAAGCTCGCGGCTGGCGAGGCTGTATTTCATGCCGATGTGGCCCATAGCGATACCGTCGCACACGCCTATGGACGGCACCTCGATGGGCGTGCCGCCGGCCATGCGTATGCCGGCCTTAACGGCCTCGGCGATTTTATCCAAGTGAAAATGCCCCGGCACAATCTCGCTGTGGGCGCTGACCACGCCTATCAGCGGGCGGTCAAGCTCCTCCTTGGTGTAGCCCATTGCGTAAAAAAGGCTGCGGTTGGGGGCGCGCTCAACGCCCTGCGTAACGTTTGCGCTTCTGAGTTCCATTTTATACCTCCTGTTAAAGGCGGGGGCGCATAAAATACGCCCCCGACATACGTTTTTTTACTTCTTGAGCCAGCTCATCATCTTGCGAAGCTCCTTACCTACCTTTTCGAGCAGGTGTTCGCTTTCGACGCGGCGGGTGGCGAGGAATTTGATCTTCCTGCCGGAAGAAAATTCCTGCATGAACTCGCTGGCAAAGGTGCCGTCCTGAATTTCGGAAAGCACTTTCTTCATTTCCTTGCGGGTTTCCTCGGTGATGAGGCGCTTGCCCGTGCGGTAATCGCCGTACTCGGCGGTGTTGGAGATGGAGTAGCGCATCATGGCGAAGCCGCCGCTGTTGATGAGGTCAACGATGAGCTTCATCTCGTGAATGCACTCGAAGTAGGCCATTTCGGGCTCGTATCCGGCCTCCACAAGGGTGTCGAAGCCGGCCTTCATAAGCTCGGTCACGCCGCCGCAGAGTACGCACTGCTCGCCGAAGAGGTCGGTTTCGGTTTCCTCGCGGAAGGTGGTTTCGAGAATACCGGCGCGGCCCGCGCCTATGCCGCTGGCGTAGGCCAGAGCGTAATCCTTGGCGTGGCCGGTGGCGTCCTGATATACGGCGATGAGGCTGGGAACGCCCTTGCCCTCGACATACTGTGAACGAACGGTGTGGCCGGGGCCCTTGGGGGCGACCATGATAACGTCGATGTCGCTCTGGGGGTTGATGGCCTTAAAGTGAATGTTGAAGCCGTGGGCGAACATGAGCACGTCGCCGGCCTTCATGTGCTTGGCGACCTGCTTATTGTAGATGTCGGCGGCAAGCTCGTCGGGAACGAGCATCATAACGAGGTCGCCGGCTTCGGCGGCGTCCTCTACCTCCATAACCTTGAGGCCGGCCTCCTCGGCCTTGGCCCAGCTCGCGCTGTCCTTTCTGAGGCCGACAACAACGTCAACGCCGCTCTCGTGCAGATTTTGAGCGTGGGCGTGGCCTTGGCTGCCGAAGCCGATAACGGCGACGGTTTTGCCGTCAAGGAAGCCGAGGTTGCAGTCCGCGTCGTAGTACTTTGTAATCATTTGAAAGACTCCTTTATAAATAAATTTTTTTACTAATCAATGGTTTGCACGCTGTAGCCGCGCTCCATCGCCGTCACGCCGGTGCGGCACATTTCGAGAATATTGTACTGCTTCATCATTGTCAGGAAGCCGTCTATCTTATTGGGGTTGCCGGTAAGCTCCACTATAAGGCTCTGCACGGTGAGGTCGATTATCTTCGCGCGGTATATTTCGCATATTCCGCAAACCTCGCGGCGCACCTTTTCGTCGGCCTCCACCTTCAGCAGCAGCAGCTCGCGGAAAAGGCTGCTGTTGGCCTTTAGCGGCGCAACCTTTTTTGTTTCCTCCAGCTTGCCGGTCTGCTTGATTATCTGCTCAAGCACCTGCCTGTCGCCCTCGGTGACGATGGTTATGCGGGAAATGGCGGGGTCGTCGGTGGCGGAAACCGTAAGGCTGTCGATGTTGAAGCCGCGCTGGCAGAACAGGCTCGCCACGCGGGCCAGCACGCCGGCATGGTTCGCCACAAGAACGCTGAGTACCTGTTTGCTCATTTTCTGCCTCCTATTCAAGTATCATTTTGTCCACGGTTTCGCCCGCGGGTATCATGGGAAGCACCTTTTCCTCGCGGTCGATAACGCAGTCTATCCAAACGGGGCGGTTAAGAGTCATCGCCTCGTCCATAGCCTTTTTGAACTGGGCCAGATTTGTGCAGCGGTAGCCCTTTAAGCCGAAGCCCTCGGCCACCTTAACGTAGTCGGTGACGCGCTCGGGCTCGCTGCCACTGTAGCGGCGGTTATAGAACACCGTCTGCCACTGGCGTACCATGCCCAGCACGGAATTGTTCATAATAACGGTGATAACCGGCAGGTTGTAGCTGACGGCGGTGCAGGCTTCGTTCATGTTCATGTGGAACGAGCCGTCGCCCGTGATGTGTATGACGGGCTTATCGGGGAAGGCCGCCTTCGCGCCGAGAGCCGCGCCGTAGCCGAAGCCCATAGTGCCGAGGCCGCCGCTTGTGAGGAAGTGGCGCGAGCTTACGTGGCGGCAGTACTGAGCGGCCCAAAGCTGATGCTGACCGACGTCGGTGACGTAGATTGCGTCCTCGCCGGCGCGTTCGCAGATTGCGCCGATTACCTGATGAGGCTTCAGCACGCTGTCGTCGTCCGCGGGAACATAGTTTTGCTTTTGCCACTCGCCTATTTCCTTCAGCCATTCAGGGTGGCTGTTTTCGTTTATCAGCGGCAGCAGCGCGGCGAGAATGTCCTTCACGCTGCCGATGAGGTTCATATCGACAAGCACGTTTTTGTTGACCTCGCTGGGGTCGATGTCGATTTGTATTATCGTGGCCTTTTTGGCGAAGGCCTCGGTGTTGAGCGCGACGCGGTCGCTGAAGCGGGTGCCGGCGGCCAGCACGAGGTCGGCGTTATCCACCGCGAGGTTCGACGCGACGTTGCCGTGCATACCGAGCAGGCCGAGGTTAAGCGGCTCGTCGCAGCCAACCACCCCCGCGGCCATGAGGGTGTGGGCGGCGGGTATGCCGGCCTTGTTCATGAGAGCGCGCAGCTCCGCGCCGGCTTCACCGCTGACTACGCCGCCGCCGAAGTAGATAACGGGGCGCTCGGCGTTGTTTATGGCCTCGGCCGCGGCCTTTAAGGCCTCGTCGTCAAGCACGGTCGTATACTCGCCCTCGATTTTGGGGCCGGGCGTGAACTCGCACTTGGCGGCCGTCACGTCCTTGGGGATATCCACAAGCACGGGGCCCTTGCGGCCCGTATTGGCTATTCTGAACGCGGCGCGGAGAGTGTCGGCAAGCTCCTCCACCCTGCGCACCACAAAGTTATGCTTGGTTATCGGCATGGTTATGCCGGCGATGTAGACCTCTTGGAAGCTGTCGCGCCCGATAAGGCTTGTGCCGACGTTGCCGGTTATCGCCACCATAGGCACGCTGTCCATATAGGCCGTGGCTATGCCGGTGACAAGGTTCGTCGCCCCGGGGCCGCTCGTGGCCAGCACAACGCCCGTCTTGCCCGTGGCGCGGGCGTAGCCGTCGGCGGCGTGGCTCGCGCCCTGCTCGTGGGCCGTCACATATTGCTTGATTTTGTCGCGGTAATCGTAGAGCGCGTCGCAGATGTTGAGTATGCTCCCGCCCGGATAGCCGAACAGAACCTCGACGCCCTGCTCCACAAGCACCTCCGCCAAAATCTGACTTCCGTTAAGTATCATAGCTTCCTCCCGAAAAATATATCTTCTTGGCTATTTGATTATTTTATACCAACCCACCGCGTTTGTCAATAGCATTTTCCGCTTTATGGCCGGCAAATACTTCATTTTTATTGCCAACTACAAAATCACCCTGATGAGCTTTGGCCTGTAGCCCGTTTCATTGAGCGCGTCGATGATGGCCTGCTTATGCTCGGTTCCGTAGGCCTCGAGGGTTATTCTCAGCTCCACGGCGGCGCTGCGGTTCGTCGCCACGAACTGGTTATGTTCAAGCTTTATCACGTTGCCGTTTTGCTTAGCGATGACGTCCGCCACGCGGGAAAGTTCGCCGGGCTTGTCGGGCAGCAGCACCGACACCGTGAATATCCTGTCGCGCTGGATAAGCCCGTGCTGAACGATGCTGCTCATGGTTATCACGTCCATGTTGCCGCCGCTGAGTATCGGCACGGCCTTTTTGCCGCGAAGGTCGAGCTGCCTTAAAGCCGCCACCGAGAGCAGACCGCTGTTCTCGACCACCATTTTGTGGTTTTCCACCATGTCGAGGAACGAAACGATGATGTCCTCGTCCGGCACGGTGATTATTTCGTCAATATTTTTTTGTATGTAGGGGAAAACATTCGCCCCGGGGGTTTTGACGGCGGTGCCGTCGGCAATGGTGTTGACGCTCGGCAGCGTGACGACCTTGCCCGCCTCGAGCGAGGCCTTCATGCAGGCCGCTCCTTCGGGTTCGACGCCGATTACGCGGACGTTCGGGTGCAGCAGCTTCGCGAGGGTCGATACCCCGGCGGCCAGCCCGCCGCCGCCGATTGGCACAAGAATACAGTCCACGAGCGGAAGCTCCTTGAATATCTCCATCGCTATCGTACCCTGCCCCGTCGCCACGGCGAGGTCGTCGAAGGGGTGAATAAAGGTGTAGCCCTCCTTCTCGGCAAGCTCGAGCGCGTAGCGGCAGGCCTCGTCGTAAACGTCGCCGTACAGCACGACCTCGGCCCCGTAGCTCTTGGTGCGGTTCACCTTCATCAGCGGCGTGGAGGTGGGCATAACTATCACGGCCTTCGCGCCGTAACGCCGCGCCGCGTAGGCCACGCCCTGCGCGTGGTTCCCCGCCGAGGCCGTGATAAGGCCCTTGGCGCGCTCCTCGTCGGTGAGGGAGCTGATTTTGTAATACGCCCCGCGCACCTTGTAGGCCCCGGTAAACTGCATATTTTCGGGCTTCAGGTAGACCTTGCCGCCGGTCTGCTCACTGAAAAACTCGCTGTAAACAAGCTTCGTTTCCAGCGTGACCTCCTTGACCTTTTCGGCCGCTTCTTCAAATTTATCAAGAGTAAGCATGGTATCACCCGCTATGGTTTTTGTTGTCGTGTATTATTTTTATTATACATACTTTGCGGAAAAAATCAAGAGCAAAATCGGCATAAGATAATAAACGATAATTTCTTTTGTTTGTGCAATTTTTTTTCGATAAGAACGGGCATACACAAAAAGCCGAGGCCGAAGCCCCGGCTTTTAATGCGCCGAATTACGAAAGATTAACGAGCTTTATATGGATTATCACGCTTTCCATCAGTACTGCGGCCTCGGCACGCGTCATATCGTCGAGAGGGTCGAGGAAGCCGTCCTCGTCGCCCTTGAGCAGATTTGAGTACGCGCAGGCGGCGAAGGCTTCGCGAGCGTATTCGCTGACGTCGCCGCCGTCGGGGAAGGCGTCGAGAACGCTTTCGTCGGCGGGGCGTATCTTGTTCAGCTTAGTCATGGCGCGGTAAACAAGCGCGCTCACGTCCTGACGGCTGACGGTTCTGTCGGGATAAAAATTCCCGTTTTCGTCGCCCAAGGCTATGCCGAGCGCACGTGCGGCGGTTATCTCCTTGGCGAAGGGATAGTCCGAGGGAACGTCGGCGAAGCTTTCGCCCTCGCCCGCAAGCTTGGCCCCGCGCACCAGCATGGCCGTGAACTCGCCTCGGGTGACGCTTTTATCGGGGTAAAAGCTGCCCTCGGCAATGCCGTCCAGCACGCCTATGCGGGCCATCGCTCCGACGGCCAGCTCGGCCCAGCGGTGGTCGTACATATCGTCGTAGGGGGTGTTGGTGCTGCGGCCCGAAATGATGGTGACCTCGCTGTCGTCGGTATCCTCGGTTATTTCGAGGGTGAGGCCCTCGGCGGCGACGTCGTAGTCAAGCTTATCTCCGAGGGGAACCGAGCGGCCCAGATACAGGCTGTCGCCCGTGCCGCCGGCCTCACCCAGACGCAGGCCGAAGCCGCCGGCCCTTTTGGCCCTGAACAGCAGCGAGCAGACGAGCGGGTCGCCCACCCCGCTTGCGTGAGCTATGTCCGCCGCGTCAAACCGAAACGCGCCGGTTTCGTTGTTAAAATCGTTATAAACTATGCTGAAGCCGTCGTCCTTATACACGGGCGCGACAAGCTCGGCGGCCTCGAAGTCAAAGCTGCCGCAAACGCTGTAGGTCATGTATTTGTCAAAATCGCCGTCCAGCATAATTCTCACCAAAAACTGGTCGCCCACCTCGACGCTTTCAGCGTCGCACATGGCGACGACGCGCAGCTCCGCCTCGGGAAGCTCCTCCGCGAGGGCCGCGGGGGCTATAAGGCAAAGCACCAGAAGAAGCGCGATAAATTTTTTCACGGTTATCCCTCCGTTATCTGAAATACTCAACGCCGCTCTCGAACAGGAGCTGGTCCTTATCCATGACGATGTTTTTCGCCACAAAATCGCCCTTGCGCTCGCTGTGGCCCATCTTGCCGAAAACGCGGCCGTCGGGGCTGGTTATGCCCTCGATTGCGTCAAGGCTGCCGTTGGGGTTAAAGGCGACGCTGTTGGTGGGCTTGCCGTCTAAATCGACATAGCGGGTGGCCACCTGACCGTTTTCGCGCAGACGCGCTATCATTTCGGGGCTTGCCACAAAGCGGCCCTCGCCGTGGGATACGGGTATCGCGTGAACCGCGCCAAGCTCCGCCTTCATGAGCCACGGGCTGAGCTTGCTGACGACCTTTGTATAGGTCATCTGCGACACATGGCGGCCAATGTTGTTGAAGGTGAGCGTGGGGCAGTCCTCGTCCATGTCGCGTATTTCGCCGTACGGCACAAGGCCGAGCTTGACGAGCGCCTGGAAGCCGTTGCAGATGCCCAGCATCAGGCCGTCCCGGCGTT
>CANRER010000058.1 GCA_947629615.1 uncultured Clostridia bacterium
AGTAACGCTTTCCATCGGCGAAAAGGAACGCGAAAGCTACGCCGCCTACAAGGCCGCCGGGGCCGACAGATATTTGCTGCGGCACGAAACGGCCTCCGACGAGCATTATAAAAGGCTCCACCCCGAGGAAATGAGCTCCGCCAACCGCAAGCGATGCCTGTTCGACTTAAAGGAGCTCGGCTATCAGGTGGGCAGCGGCTTTATGGTCGGCTCGCCCTATCAGACGGCGCAAAACCTTGTGGATGATCTTCGTTTTTTACAGCGGCTTAATCCCGACATGATCGGCATCGGCCCCTTTATCCCCCACGCCGATACTCCGTTCGCGCAATTCCCGCGCGGCGCTCTTGAGCTTACGCTTCGCATGGTGTCGCTTTTGCGCTGCTTCTTCCCCGCCGCCCTCATTCCCGCCACAACCGCGCTCGGCACCATTCACCCGCTCGGACGTGAGATGGGGCTTCGGGCCGGGGCAAACGTCGTTATGCCTAACCTTTCACCCGTCAGTAAGCGCAAGCTTTACTCCCTTTACGACAATAAAATCTGCACCGGCGAGGAGGCCGCCGAATGTCTTAACTGCCTTAAACGCCGCGTCGAAAGCGTCGGTTATAAAATCGTCGTTTCCCGCGGCGACGTAAAAAAATGAAGGGCCCGAAGGCCCTTTATTTTTTGCAGTATTGAGAAACGATATTAAAAATCTCGTCGGCCACAACGTTTATCGGGCGGTTCGCGTCGATGACGCAGATGTTTTCATCGACGTTCAGTTTTTTGAAAACATCGAGAAACCGCTTTCTTGTTTCTTCCATGACGCTCTCGTCGTTTTCAAATATTTCCAAGTGCGTCCTGTCGCCGGCAAGCCTGCTCCTGCTTCTCGCGGGATTTACGTCCAGATAAATGCACAAATCCGGCCTGAGTATATCGGGGCAGCGCAAATTCATATCCATTATCCACTCGAGATCCGTCCCCATGCCCTGATACGCGAAGGACGAATAATAATATCGGTCGCTTATTACGTCCATTCCTTCGTTAAGCAGCTTTTTTATTCCCCAAACGGGGTTCACATTGTGGGAAATACGGTCAATCAGAAACAGCGCCGCCATCTCGGACGGGGTTCTTTTATAGTTGTTGCTGAGCGCGTCGCGGATAAGGCCGCCCGTGGCGGAGCTTGTCGGCTCGGCCGTTACGCAGGCTCTCCTACCCATTTGCTTAAGCCTGTCGCGCAGCATATTTATCTGAGTGCTTTTCCCGGAGCCGTCAAGCCCCTCGAACACGATAAAAAGCGGAGCGTCGATGTCGGCCCTTTGCGGTATGGCGTTAAGGTCGCCAAAGAGGGCATCGTGCGAAAAGAACAGGCTTAAAAGCATTTCGGTCGTTATACCAAGCTCGTCCGCCTTTTTCTTGAACACGGGCGTAAAAGCCCCGCTGTCGCCCAAATCGGCCGCGTATTCGCCGTCGGTGCAGCACCACAAAAAAGCGTCGAGCACGGTTTTCAGCTCTTCGCTTCTTTGCGTAGACCTCTCATACCAGTTAATGAGCCGCCGCTTTTCAATTTGCTCCAGCCCGTCCATAACAAAATCCGCCGTGGGATTTTCCAAAACCAAAAGCCTTAAATTAGACAGCATTTTATCATTTCCTTTGTCGCAATGTGCCGCGCCGCTTTACTTCTCTATCGGCTTCATCGTGGGAAACAGCAGCACGTCGCGGATAGAGTAGCTGTCGGTCAGGAGCATGACGAGCCTATCCACGCCTATACCGAGGCCGCCCGTGGGGGGCATACCGTACTCAAGCGCGGTGAGGAAGTCCTCGTCGAGCATATTGGCCTCGTCGTCGCCGGCGGCGCGCAGCTCAAGCTGCTTCATGAAGCGGCCTCGCTGGTCGATGGGGTCGTTCAGCTCGGAGAAGGCGTTGCCAAATTCGCGCCCTGTGATGAACACCTCGAAGCGTTCCGTCAGCTCGGGCTGAGAGGGCTTGCGCTTTGCGAGGGGCGAAATTTCGACCGGGTAATCGGTTATAAAGGTCGGCTGAACAAGCTTGTCCTCCACATATTCGTCGAAGAACAACGCGATAATGTCGCCTCGGGTTTCCTTGGCTTTCTCTGGTTCAAGCCCGTGCTCCTTCGCGGCAAGAACGGCCTCCGCGTCGGTTTGGATTTCATTGAAGTCCACGCCGGCGTATTTCTTAACCGCGTCAATCATGCTTAAACGCTCAAAACGGCCAAGGTCTATCTCCTGCCCTTGGTAGGTGATTTTCGTCGTGCCGCAGACAGTTTCGGCGCAGTAACGGATAAGGTTCTCGGTCAAATCCATCATATCGTTATAGTCGGCATATGCCTCGTAAATTTCAATGGAGGTGAACTCGGGATTGTGCTTTATATCCATACCCTCGTTGCGGAACTGGCGGCCCATCTCGTATACCTTCTCCATGCCGCCGACAATGAGTCGCTTTAGGTGCAGCTCGGTTGCTATGCGCAAATACATATCCATATCAAGCGTGTTGTGGTGCGTCACAAACGGACGCGCCGCCGCTCCGCCGGCAATGGTGTTGAGTATAGGTGTTTCGACCTCCAGATAGCCGCGGCTGTCAAGGTAGTTGCGGATAGCGGTAAGTATCTTGGAGCGCATAACGAAGGTCTTTTTAACGTCGGTATTCATGATGAGATCGACATATCGCTGGCGATAGCGAAGATCCTGGTCGCTCAGGCCGTGGAACTTTTCGGGCAGGGGCAGAAGCGACTTTGAAAGCAGCGTCACCTTATCCGCCCGCAGGGAAATTTCGCCCGTCTGCGTGGTGAAAACCTCGCCCTCGGCCCCGACAATATCGCCTATATCGAGCTTTTTGTATCGGTTATACTCCTCGTCGCCGAGAATATCCCTTTTGACGAAAAGCTGTATCTGCCCGTCGATGTCGGCAATATGGGCGAAGCCGACCTTGCCCATGCCCCGCTTGGACATGATGCGCCCCGCTACGCTGACTTTTTGCCCGTTGAGCGGGGATATTTTCGCCGTCACCTGCTTTTCGCCCTCTCGGGTTTCGATAACTCTTTCCTCGGTGGTGTAGCCGTCGTATATATCGCCCGAGGTGTGAGTGCGTACAAATTTGGTTATATGAAAGGGGTCGCGGCCCTCGGCCTGAAGCTCGGCCAGCTTGTCGCGGCGCACCTTCAAAAGCTGCTTCATGTCTGGCTCCTGCTGTGCGTTTTGGCGGTTGTTTTCGTCTGCCATTCCTTTGTCAATCCTTTCGGTAGCGTTATTAAATCAATTATACATTATTTTTCCTTATTTTGCAAGAGCTTTTTGAAAAAATGTGGGCCGCCTCGGCGGCCCATATTGTATATCGCCTTATTCTATCCTTTCAAAGTCGGCGGCGCCGTGCTTGCACAGCGGGCATATAAAGTCGTCTGGAAGCTCGTCACCCTCGTACACATAGCCGCACACCTTGCATACCCAGCCCTTTTTACCCTCGGTTTCGGGCTTGGGCTTAACATTGGCTTGGTAATAGGCGTATGTCATGCTTTCCTTGTCGTTAATCACGCGGGCTTCGGTTATGCTGCATATAAACATACCGTGGCTGCCCATATCGACGTAGCTGTCCACCTTGAGCGAGATAAAGGCGTTGATGTATTTGTCGATGAACGACAGCCCGTTGCCGCTGCGGCAGTTCACACCGTCGTAAAACTTATCCGCGTCGCGGCCGCTGTGGAAGCCGAAGCGTTGGAACAGGCTGAAAGGGGCGTCTATGCTGAGGCAGTTCACGTTCATTTTGCCGGTGCGCTTGATAACGTCGTGGGAATAGTTTGCTTTGCTGATGTTCACGGCAATTCTGTCGGGGCCGTTCGACACCTGCGTAACCGTATTTACGATGAGGCCGTTGTCCTTTTCGCCGTCGTTGCAGGTGACGACGTAAAGGCCGTAGCCTATTTTGAACAGAGCCGTCATATCGTTCTTGTTCACCATTTCCTCGCTGCGGGCGATGTAGTCCATGCAAAGCTCGTCGGCGAGCGCGTCGAGTCGCTCGATATTTTCGCGCTTAACCGCCGATTTAATTGTAACAACGGGGTCGGCGAAGGTGATGTCCTTGCTTCCCTCGAACATACCCTTGATTACCTTCGCCGCCATCGGCGCCCAAGAGCCGTTTTCGATTATGGCCACGGTGCGCTTTTGGTAGGCGCGTTCGGTCAAATGCTCGATAAAGTCGCGCATATGGGGGAAAATACCGGCGTTGTAGGTCGTTGTCGCAAGCACCAGCTTGCCGTAGCGGAAAGCGTCCTCCACGGCCTCGGCCATGTCGTCGCGGGCAAGGTCGTGTATCGAAACCTTGGGGCAGCCGCGCTTTTTCAGTTTTTCGGCGAGCAGCTCAACGGCCTTTTTCGTATTGCCGTAAACGGACGTGTAGGCGATAACTATGCCGTCGCTTTCGATTTCATAGGCCGACCATGTGTTGTAAAGACCGATGTAATGGCCGAGGTTTTCCTTAAGGACAGGGCCGTGAAGCGGGCATATCGTTTGAATATCAAGCCCGGCGGCCTTTTTCAGCAGAGCCTGAACCTGTGGGCCGTATTTGCCCACAATACCGAAATAGTACCGCCTCGCCTCGCAGTCCCATTCCTCGTCAACGTCCAGCGCGCCGAACTTGCCGAAGCCGTCGGCCGAGAACAAAACCTTTTCATAGCTGTCGTATGTCACCATAACCTCGGGCCAGTGAACCATCGGGGCGAAAACGAAGGTCAGCTCGTGCCTGCCAAGCGAGAGCGTGCCGCCGTCGGCCACAACCACCTTGCGGGCCTCGATGTCAAAATCCTCAAAGAAGTTGGCTATCATATTAAAGGTTTTTGCGTTGCCCACAATTTCTGCCTCGGGGTAAACCTCGGCGAAGGCGCGGATATTGGCCGAATGGTCGGGCTCCATGTGCTGAACGATGAGATAGTCGGGCTTGCGCCCGGCAAGTACGTTTTCGATGCTGCCAAGCCATTGTTTGCCGAAATTCCGATCGACTGTATCCATAACGGCAATTTTGTCGTCTATGATAACATAGGAGTTGTAGGCCATGCCGTTAGGCACGTCGTACTGCCCCTCAAACAGATCGACGCGGTGGTCGTTTACCCCAACGTAGAGAATTTCGTTTGTGATTTTCATAAACCGTCATCCTTTCCAGAATTATGTTCATATACTATCATACTATAAATCCCGGCGGTTTTCAAGTATGCGGACTAAATTTTTTTTGTAATTTAGCGTATTTTGAAAAAAATACTTTACAAGAGGAAAAATGTGTGTTATACTGAATATGCGACATAATTGGATATGAGAGGAGCATGGAAAACGTTTTTTTTGTGCGCTCTTTTGGCGTACAGATTTTTATGTGCCATATTTTTGATTTGAATAATAGTAAAATATTTCGGTTATCCTTTTCAGAGGTAAAAATGTGGCTCCATGGGATAACCGGATAACGCTACAATGGCATATTGTAGAGGCGTTTTCTTGTATCATATCCAATTTATGTCGCAGTAAATCGGAGCGGGCATTTTTCGGTGCGCAGCTTCGATTGGCTGCGCACTTTTTTGTTGCGCGGCTCTCGGGGTTACGTAGGGCGCGACGACCCCGACGCGCCGAAATAAAAACTTTAAGGAGGAACCACAAATGCAAAAACTCAAAAAACTGCTCGCCGTGCTCGTGTGTGCGGCAATGACGCTCGTCGCAGCGCCGTGCCTGACTGTCGGCGCGGCAACGGCGAAAGACGGACTGACGTATACAGAATATGACGACCATATAACGGTCACCGGCTACACCGGCTCTTCTGATAAGCTTGTAATTTCCGACGTAATTAAAGGTAAGCCGGTGACAACCATAGATCCGTATGCATTTTTCGAATGTACCAGTCTGAAAAGCGTAACAATTTCGAACAATGTGACAAAAATCGGCGACTATGCGTTTTCAAGCTGTACCGGCCTAACTGAAGTTAAGATTGGCAGCGGCATAAAACAAATCAGTTGGGGCGCTTTCGCCGGCTGTGACGCTCTCACCTATTTTAATATACCTAACAATGTGACAGAAATTCTAAGCTATGCCTTTGCGAATTGTTCAGCGTTGACAAGCATAAATATACCAAGCAGTGTGACATATCTTGGCGGTTGGGTATTTGAAGGCTGCGCCAACCTCGTAAGCGTGACAATACCCGACAGCGTGACGCACATTGGCTACTCCGCATTTGACGGAACAGCTCTGTATAATGATGACGGCAATTGGGGAAACGGCATACTTTATATTGATAATCATTTGATAAAAGCGCGCGCGAATGAGGTGTCAGGAGCCTATGCCATAAGGCCCGACACCATAACGGTTTCGGACATTGCCTTTGAAGAGTGCACCGGTCTTACCGAAGTAAGCATACCAAGCAGTGTAAAGTATGTTGGCAGTAAGGCCTTTTCAAAATGCACACGTCTATTGAAAATAGAGCTTGACGGCGAGAATGAAAATTACGATTGTTATGACGGAGCACTGTTCAACAAACAAATGACAAAACTTATGCAATATCCGTGCGGGAACATCAGAACAAGTTATATTATTCCATCCAGCGTAAAGGAGATTGACAGCAGTGCGTTTTACGGCTGCGCGAACATTAAAAGCGTAACAATTCCTAACGGCGTAACAATAATTAATTATGATACGTTTCGTGAATGCACAGGCTTAAAAAGCATCAGCGTACCGCTAAGTGTGACAAAGATTGATATGTCAGCGTTCGATAGCTGCGCAAGCATTGCGGACGTGTATTATGCCGGCAGCGCGGAGGATTGGAAAAGAATTGATATTGGCATATGTAACGACAATTTTACCAATGCTAATATTCATTACAACAGTGACGGGCCGAGCGAAGACGAGGATATGGACGAAATTGCCGAAACTATAGCTGGGCCATTGAAATACTACGGCGCGCAGACATTAGAAATGAACTTGCCCACTCATATGTTCAAAAATACATATGAAGAAAGCGTCGCTATTTCCTTTGATTTGAAAATAAATGCTTTCTCCGACGGCGTTATCGCGTTTTCGAGCAATAAAACCGTTTTCGGCGACGAAGCGATAGCAATCCACACAAACGGCTCGTTCATAGCCCGCAACGGCGATGGAAAGGGCGGCGCGACAAACGAAAGCTTTTTTAAGCCGACCTTGGGCGAAACCTATCATTTTGAAATAACAACCGATACCAAGTTACACACATGGAGCGCGAAAATGACAGCGCCCGACGGTCAAATGGTTATCGCTGCAAAAGACTATGGATACAGAACGAACCAAGATAAAATTGACAGAATTATTTTGCTGGTAAATAAAAGCAAGTTAGAATATTTGGACGATGTGGAGTTGACAAACCTTACAATAAGCTCAACCCCGGGAAATTATGCCATTGCCTCCATTGATGTTCCGACAAAAACATACACCGTCAATAACGGCGGTATTCTGCCTTTTCCGAAGCAGTTTAACGCAACCTTGGAAACCGGCGAAAAAATACCCGTTAATGTGACGTGGGATATATCTATGCTGAACGGGCCGGGTGAATATACCGTATACGGAGCGGTAAAGGGCTATGATGAAAAAATACCCGTAAACGTTATTGTCAATGACACAAAGTGGCTGCTCAAAGAAAGCCTTGACGACAACTTAAAATATTATTGCTCGCAATATTCGGATAAAAAGCAGCATATGTTCAAGAACATATATTCCGGCGAAATAAGGATTGAATTTGACTTAAAGATTAACAAGCTGTCGGACGGAGCAATAATTTTCACAAATCAAAGCGAGATTTACGGGCCCGAAGCCTTTTTAATTCAAACTAACGGACCGCTTATTTCACGTGACGGCGACGGCAGCGGCAATGCGGAACTCAATAAATTCTATTCGCCAACTTTAGGGCAAACTTACCATTTCACGCTTATAACCGATATGGCGGCGCACCTATGGAGCGGAATTATGACAACTCCGAACGGCGAAGCCGTTTCCGTTGCGGAAAATTACGGCTACAGAACAAATCAAGACTCCATCGACAGAATAATTCTCGTCAAAAACACCAATGAAGAAAAATTCGTGGACGATGTGGAGGTTATAAATCTTAAAATATATCAAGCAATTAATAGCTCAGACCCCATTATCGAGGTAGACGAAATCAAACAAACGGAAACCGGTACACTTGTAAGCATAAGCGCCGTCAATATCCCGAACTGGGCGAGGATTTATGTTGCTTCTTATGACGACAAAGGCGTTCGGATAAGCTTGACTAAGGCTGCTGTCATTGGCGGTAGAACGTTGTTAACTGTTCCCGACGACAGCAAAAAAATCAAAGTATTCTATTGGGAAAGCCTTAATAGCATGAGGCCGCTATGCCCTGTAAAGGAAGTTGCAGTCGTTAAGTGACCACATAAAAATAAGAGGGCATAAGACCCCTTAATATATTCCCCGGCGCGGCGGGCCTATGCCCGTACCCTCACGCGCCGGGGATATTTGCTTTTACGTATGCCACGAAATATGACACGCACAAAAAAAGCGCCAATAAACGGCGCTTTTCGGGCACAAAGGATTTCACATAGGATTTGACTGTAACGTCGGAGCAAAGACGGAGTGCCGCCGAAGGCGGCAACTCGCGAAAGGTTGGTAGTGAGCCAAAGCCGTCGTGAGGGCCGCTTATCGGCCCGAGCAGG
>CANRER010000059.1 GCA_947629615.1 uncultured Clostridia bacterium
CTCGCCCATGCGGCCTTCCCCAACGATGAAATTCTTATTTCCGACCTTATTCCCCCGGGCGCGTTTGACGGATTTAAGACCGCGCTGGAGCGGTTTTTGCGCTCCGAGGGCGGCTTGGCGGCGGCCTATGTTTCCGCCCTCACCGCCGACGGGGCCTTGGCCGCGGCGCAAAGGCTGAAGGGCAGGAGGGTGGCCGACTTCGTCAGCGGCGGCGACGAGCGCGTAAAGACCGAGCTGGCCCGCCTTCTGAGCGCGTTCGTGGCCTCGCCGGGCTTCGAGCGGTTCGTGGAGGGGCTTTTCGGCGAGCTTGTGAACTGGCTGTTAAAGGCCGACATTCACCCCGCCGACCTTTTGCCCGAGGACTTCGGCGAAGGGCTGAGGGCCGTATGCGTTCGGCTCGCGGGGGCAATTCTGCCCGAAATAGCCGACTTTATCGAGGACTGCGACGAGGACATCGGCGGCATAATCGAGCGCGGCGCGGAGCACGCCATCGACGCGGGCCTCGGCGGGTCGCTGCCGAAGATCGGCCTTGTGCGCGAGCTTATCATAGATAAGGCCTCGAGCCGCGGGGCCGTCGTCAGGGCGGTGCGCGACTATATCGAAAACAGGCTCGGCCCCAATGAAATCGGCGAAAATCTTGCCTCCGCCGCCGAGGCCTTCCTGCGCGAAAAAACCTTGGCCGAGATAACCGCCTCCGTCGTGAGCCGCGCCCTGCCGAAGGACGCCTCCGCCGCCGTGGCCGCGTTTATCAGAAGGCGCGGCGCGGCCCTGCCCGACGGCCTTTGGCAGTGGTTCATCGGCCTCGAGATACCCGACCTCACCCCCGAGGCGCGGGCCGTTTCCCGCTTTGCCGCGAACGGCGGCGAGGACATCGCTTCCTCCGCCGCCCCGATTGCCTCGGCTGTCGTAAACGCGCTCGAGCAGGCTCTGCGCCGCCCCGTAAGGCCGCTCGCCGCCTCGCTCGGGCGGCTGATAAGGACGGACAAGCCGCTCGCGGAGCTTGCGGCGGATAAGGAAAAAACGCGAGGCGTCTTAATAAAGGCCGCCTCGGCTCTCGGCGAAAGAAGAGCCGGCCGCGCGGCTCTCGCGCTCACAAGGGGGAAGCCGGTGAAACGCTTCGCCCGCTGGCTGCGCGACAAAGCCCTCGGCGAGAATTTGCCGCGCCTGTTTCGCATACGCGAGATTATCGGCCAAAAGATAAACGGCATGGACATGGGCGCGCTCTGCACGATGGTCGAAAGCTTTATGGGCGAAAATCTGCGCCCCCTGTGCTGGCTCGGCGCGGGCTTCGGCGCGGCGGCGGGCGCGGCCCTCGGCGTGGGGGAGATGTATTTCAGCGTTCCCGTCTGGGCAGGGCTGCCGGTGTTCGCGCTGATAGGCGTGATAACGAACGTCCTCGCCCTGCGCGGGCTGTTCCGCCCGTATGAGCGCCGCCTGTTTATGCAGGGCTTTTTGCCCGCGAACAAGGGCGTTATCGCCAAAAAAACCGCTGAAATGGCCGAGCGGGAGCTGCTTAATCCCGAGCTGCTCCGCGCCCATTACGAGGCCTCGGCGGGCGAGATAAAAAACGCGGCGGTGAGCCGCATAAAAGAGAGCCGCGGCGACATAAAGAATTTCGTCCGCGAACACGCGCCCGAGTGGGTAATAAAGGCCGAGGCGGCCTTCCGTTCCTCGCCCGAGAGCGCGGCGCGGGCCGTCGCGGGGCAAAGCCTCGGCGGCCTTGGCGGCGTTGCGAATGCCGCGTTTAAGGCCTTGGGTGAAAATCCGCGCCCCCTTGCCGATTTCGCCGAGGAGTACGTAAAAAATAACGGCGACCGCTTAAAGAGCCTCATAGGGGCGTTCACCGCCGACCCGGAGGCCCTTTGGGCCGCTTTGGCGAGGCGCAGGCTCCCCGATATTTTGCCCGCCGAGGCCGCGTCGTCGCTGTGCGGCAGGCTTGCTTCCGCCTCGGCCGACGCTCTGTGCCGCAGGGAAACCGCCGCCATGATTGCCGCTCGGCTCGAAGCCATTCTCGCCTCGGCGGGGGAGGAAGCCACCGTGGGAACGGCCTTCGGCGGCATTATCCCGAAGGCCGTTTCGGGGCGGATAGGGCCCATATCGCGCCGCCTGTGCGAGCGGCTGGCCGAAGCCGCCGTAAAGAACCGCGAAGCCATCGTTGACGCGATAACCTCGGCCATAGCTAAAAAGCACCCGCTCGTGTCGCTCCTCATCGACGTTCGCGAAATCGTCGGCGGCATTTTGGACTACGCGCTCGAAAACGAGCTCGACGGCTTTATGCTGCGCCGCCGCGAGGCAATAGAGCGGCTTGTGGACAGGCTTTTCGTTGCATACGTTTACCCTGTCGGCCTCGACGAGCTGCGCCTGCGCGGCGGGGTTAAGCTCGGCTCCGCCCTCGGCGATTTTCTCGTCGGCGGGCAGCGGCCGCTTACGGTGCGCTCCGCTCTCGATTACGTTTACCGCGAGCTTTACCGCGAACTCGGCGCGAAGCCGCTCGGCGAGTACATGGAGCTTTTGCACGTTCGAACCTTCGCCGAGGCAGACGGAAGGTTTAACGGCGCGCTGACGGCCTTTCTCGCTTCTCTGCGCTCCGCGGCGGAGGCCGCGCCCCTGCCCGAAGGCCTGACCGACGCGCTCGCTCCCGCCGCCGCGCGGGCCGTCGCCGCGATTGCCGAAAGCGCTTCCGCGCCCGCCTTTAGGCAGGAGCTTGCCCGAAATCTGCGCGTAGGCCTTGATATAACTGTTTCCGATATAATACCCGAGGACGAGCTTCGCCGACGGCTGGCCGAGGCCGTGAATGAAATATCCGCCGGGGCCGTGCGCGATTTGGCCGAACGCGCTATAAGCGGCGCGGCTGACGTTCTGCCCGACAGGTTCATCGACGGGGCGGCGGGGCCTGTAGTTTCCGCCGTGGTGGACGCGCTGGCCGACGGCCTCGGCCCTCTGCTTGCCGACCTCGATATAGCTAAGGTGGCTGAGGAAAGCGTCAACTCGCTCAGCGGGCGCGAAATCGAGGAGCTTTTCGCCTTCGCCCGCCCGTTTTTCAGCTCCATCAAGCGCTGGGGAGCCATCGGCGTGCTTTACGGAGTAAATTCCTATGTCAGCGCCTCGGTCACCGCTTTGCATTTCGCGCTGAAAATTGTCTTAAAAAATCGCAAAAAAAGCGTTGACTAACCGAAAAAAGCGTGCTATAATATGAAAATGAAAATCAATTTCATTTTTCGAGGCGCGTCATGGCGGATTACAGAACAAAGCAGCGCGAGCTGATAATTTCATATCTTAAGTCCTGTCCCTTGCCGCACGTTACGGCAGGGGATATTGTGCTGCATTTAAGGAGCGAAGGGGCCAAAATCGGCCTCGCCACGGTCTACCGCCAGCTTGAGCGCATGGTCGAAGGCGGCCTTGTGCGCAAATTTATTCTTGACGGCGGGGCCTGCTACCAGTACGTGGGCGAAAGCGAGGGCTGCCGCGAGCATTTTCACCTGAAATGCCTGCGCTGCGGCGCGCTGCTTCACGTTGACTGCTCCTACCTCGGCGCGCTTGCCCCGCATATTCTGGAGCATCACGGCTTCGAGGTGGATAACTCCCGCACGGTTATGTACGGCCTTTGCCGCCGCTGTCGGGAAGGGGGCGGCGAGGAATGAAAAGGCTTACGGCTATCGTGCTTTCGTTCGCGCTGGCCCTTGCGTGCCTGCTCGGCGGCTGTTCGCCGAAGCGCGAGCCGCACGACGGGCTTTACGTTGTGACTACGCTTTTCCCAACTTATGACTTTGCGCGGATTATTGCCGGCGGCAAAGCCGAGGTGGAGCTTTTGCTTACCCCCGGCAGGGAGAGCCACAGCTACGAGCCGTCCACCGGCGACGTTATAAGCATCGGCGAGTGCGACATATTCGTCTATACCTCGGACGCGATGGAGCCGTGGGTGAGCGGCGTTCTCGAAGGGGCAGACGGCCCCGCAGTCGTGGACGCCTCCGAGGGGCTTAAGCTCAGCCGCGGCCACGACCACGACGACGGCCACGACCACGGCGCGGACGGATCCCGTCATGTGTCTGACGATAGTTGATAACATTCTCGCGGCCTTTGTTGAGCGCGACGGCGAAAACGCCGATTTTTACCGTGAAAACGCCCAAGGCCTGAAGGACGAGCTTCTCGCCCTCGACGCCGATTTTCGCGAAATTGCCGCCTCCGCGCGGGAAAAGACGATATACCACGGCGGGCGGTTCAGCATGAACTACTTTTTGGAGGAGTACGGCC
This sequence comes from uncultured Clostridia bacterium, assembly GCA_947629615.1. GTDB lineage: Bacteria > Bacillota > Clostridia > UMGS1883 > UMGS1883 > JAFLUQ01. Next base: position 4,252 of record CANRER010000059.1, read on the forward strand.
TCGACTGCGTTTCGGCCTACGATTCCTGCTCGTCCGACGCCGAGCCTTCGGTCAGGACGATATGCGCGATGATAGACGAAATGCGCGAAAAAGGCGTTAAGGTCGTTTTTTACGAGGAGCTTTCCAACAGCTCCGTCGCTCGGCTCATAGCCGACGAAACCGGCGCGGAGCCGCTGCTGCTTCACTCCTGCCATAACGTGACGGGCGAGGAGATAGAGGCTGGGGCCTCGTATGTCGGGCTGATGAAGAGGAACGCGGAAAATTTGAGGGAGGCGCTGCTGTGAACCTTGTTGAAATAAGGGATTTGACGATAGGCTACGACGGAAAGCCTGTCGTCAGCGGGCTTAACTTTGATATTTCGGCCGGGGATTACCTTTGCGTCCTCGGCGAAAACGGCAGCGGCAAAAGCTCGCTTGTCAAGGCTATTCTCGGCCTTAAAAGCGCCTATAGCGGCCACATACATTTCGCGCCGGGGTTCAGCCGCCGCGAAATAGGCTATATGCCGCAGAAAACCGAAGTACAGCGCGATTTCCCCGCAGGTGTGTTCGAGGTTGTGCTGTCGGGCTGTCAGGGGGCGATGGGCTTTAAGCCCTTTTACGGCAAGGCGGAAAAGCTTCGCGCCGCTTCGGCTATGGAGCGGCTCGGCATAGACGGCATAAGGAACGAGTGCTACAGAAACCTTTCCGGCGGGCAGCAGCAGCGCGTGCTTTTGGCCCGCGCCCTTTGCAGCGCCGATAAAATGATACTGCTCGACGAACCCACCACCGCCCTCGACCCATTAGCCACGGCGGAGTTTTACCGCATAATAGAGCGGCTCAACAGGGACGACGGCGTGACGGTCGTCATGGTCAGCCACGATACGGCGGGCGCTCTTGAAAGCTCGACAAAGGTACTGCACCTCGGCGGCAACGAATCGCTGTTTTTCGGCGAAACCGCGGAATATGTAAAAACAAGGCTCGGCAAAAAATTTTTGGGAGGCGGCGACTGATGCTTTTGGAAATGTTTTCCTATTCGTTCATTACCCGCGCGGTAGTCGTGGGCTCTCTTGTCAGCCTGTGCGCCTCGCTGCTCGGCGTCAGCCTTGTGCTTAAGCGATATTCGATGATAGGCGACGGCCTTTCCCACGTGTCCTTCGGCGCGATGAGCGTCGCGGCGGCGATGAACGTTGCGCCGCTTGCGCTTTCGGTGCCTGTGGTTTTGGCGGCGGCCTTTCTTTTGCTGCGCCTCAGCGAGAGCAGCCGCATACGCGGCGACGCGGCGATCGCTGTCATATCGTCGTCGGCGCTGGCCGTGGGCGTGATTGTTACGAGCCTCACTACGGGCCTAAACACTGACGTTTGCAACTTTATGTTCGGCAGCGTTCTCGCCATGACGAAAAGCGATGTTTTATTGAGCGTCGTGTTAAGCGTCATAGTCATCGCGGTTTTCGTGGTGTTCTATAACAAAATTTTCGCCGTCACCTTTGACGAAAGCTTCTCCCGCGCGACAGGCGTCCGTGCCGGGCTTTACAACACCGTGATAGCCCTGCTGACCGCCGTTACGATAGTCCTCGGCATGAGGATAATGGGCGCGCTTCTGATTTCGAGCCTCGTCATATTCCCTGCGCTTTCCGCCATGCGGGTGTGCCGCCGCTTCAAGACCGTCGTGCTTCTTTCGGCGGGGCTCAGCCTCGGCTGCTTCCTTTTGGGCATGGCCGCGTCATATGCCTTTGAAACCCCCGTCGGCGCGAGCGTTGTTGTGGCGGACTTGTTTGTGTTTGCTTTGTTCAGCCTTATCGGCGGCGGAAAAAGGTGACTTTAGCCCGATAAGCCCGAATTGAAAAATTTTTTCCAAAAAGGGCTTGACTTTTTTCAATCTTGTTGTATAATATAAAGGTACTTGCGGATATGGCGGAATTGGCAGACGCGTACGGTTCAGGTCCGTATGAAAGCAATTTCATGCAGGTTCAAGTCCTGTTATCCGCACCACCGCGTCGGAGCAAGCGTCGCTGCGCTTGTTCCGATTTTCTTTTGAAAATCGGAACTTGGCTCGCTCGGCTGCTCCTCCTTTTTCGCGAAAAGTCACGCTGCGCTGCGGCTATTCGGGCGGATAAGCCGCCCTCTTTACGCCTCCGCTTGCTTTTCGACTTTTCGCGAGTTGCCGCCTTCGGCGGCTGAAGCGTCGCTAAGCTTGTTTAAATTTTCTTTTGAAAATCGAAACTTGGCTCGTTCGGCTGCTCCTCCTTTTTCGCGAAAGGTCACGTTCGCGTCGCCTGCTCGGGCCGATAAGCGGCCCTCGCGACGGCTTTGGCTCACTATCAACCTTTCGCGAGCTGCCGCCTTCGGCGGCTGAAGCGTCGCTGCGCTTGTTCCGATTTTCTTTTGAAAATCGGGAAAAATCCTTCGCTTTTACGCGCTTTAGCGCGGAAATTTTTTTGAAATTTTACTATGCTTTTCGGCAAAGGAGCTGAAATCATGTCAGAAGAAAAAACCGGCGCGGCCGCCGACTTCGCCGAGGGCCTGCGCGGGGGAATACCTATCGCGCTGGGCTACCTTTCGGTGTCCTTTGCGTACGGAATTATGGCTCAAACCGGCGGGCTGGACCTTTTCAGCACGGTTCTCATATCGATGACAAACCTCACCAGCGCCGGCCAGCTCGCCGGCACTCAGCTTATTTTCGACGCGGCAAGCTATATGGAAATCGCCGTTACTACCTTTGTTATCAATCTGCGGTATATGCTCATGAGCCTGTCGCTCTCTCAAAGGGTGGACGAAAAAATGACGCTTTGGCAGCGTCTTTTGGTATCCTTCGGTATAACCGACGAGATTTTCGCCGTGTCCTACCAGCGCAAACGACCGCCCAACGCGATATATATGTTCGGGCTTATCCTTCTGCCGTACATAGGCTGGGCCCTCGGCACCTTCCTCGGCAGCGCCGCCGGCTACATAATGCCCGAAAGGGTGCGCAGCGCGCTGGGGATTGCGATTTACGGAATGTTTGTCGCCATAGTCGTGCCCGTCTGTAAGCGCGACAAGGCCTGCCTGTTCGTCGCGGTTCTGGCGGGAGCGGTGTCGTGCTGCTTAAAGTATATCCCGCTGTTTTCGGCTACGCCGCAGGGCTGGGCCATAATTATATGCGCGGTCAGCGCGTCGGTAATTGGGGCCTTGCTTTTCCCCATTGACGACAAGGAAGGGGAGGGAGAGCGATGAACCGCTACGTGTTTACGGCCATTGCCGTGATGGCCGTCGTTACCTACCTTATCCGTATGCTGCCGCTGACGCTTATGCGCCGCAAAATAAAAAGCGTGTTTCTGCGCTCCGTTCTGGCCTATGTGCCTTACGCGGTGCTGACGGCCATGACCGTGCCGTTCATACTTTACTCCACGGCCTCGCCCATATCGGCGGCGCTTGGCCTCGCGGCCGCGCTGGTGCTGTCGCTTCGCGAGCAAAGCCTCATCACCGTGGCGCTCGGCGCGTCGGCCGTAGTATTTTTGGCGGAATTTTTTGTTTAGAGCGTGATTTGATGTATAAAGCCCTTGCCCTCGATTTGGACGGCACGTTGACCGACAGCCGAAAGAGGATAACCGAAAAAACAAAGGCCGTGCTTTTCGCGGCCATGGACAAAGGAGTTAAGGTCATTCTTGCCAGCGGAAGGCCGCTGATGGGCGTGACCGCGCCGGCCCGTGAGCTTGAGCTTTCCTCGCGGGGCGGGTTTATTATGGCCTTTAACGGCGGCGTAATTGTGGACTGCAAAAGCGGGGCGGAGCTTCGCCGCCTCACCGTGCCTGAGAGCTGCGTGGGGGATATATGCCTTGCCGCGCGGCGGTTCGGCTGCGCGGCGCTCACCTATACCGCCGACAAAATCGTCACCGAAAGCCCCAATAACGAATACGTGCTGAAGGAAAAAATCTGTACAAAGGCCGATATTATCGCCGTTGACGACCTCGCCCAATTTGTGGACTACCCAACGCCGAAGTTTCTCATCGCCGGCCCGCACGAAAGTCTTGCTGCGCCGGAACGTTTTTTGAGGGAGCGACGCGGCGGCGAGCTGAATATTTTTTACAGCGAGGGCTACTTCCTCGAGGTCTGCCCGAAGGGAGTTTCTAAAAGCTCGGGCCTTGGCGTTATATGCGATTACCTCGGCATTTCGCCCGCCGAGCTTATGGCCTGCGGCGACGGCATGAACGATATACCTATGCTCGATTTTGCCGGCCTTGCCGTTGCGATGGAAAACGCCTGCCCCGAGGCTGTCGCCCGCGCCGATTACGTCACCCTCTCAAATGACCGCGACGGCGTGGCCGAGGCTGTGATGAAGATGAGCTTCGGCAACCATGTGGGCTTTGCGGGCGCGGGGTCGTTTGACGGATGGTACGAGCGGTTCCCGGCGGGACTTATCCTTGTCTCGCCCGAGGAGCTGGAATATACGAAGATA
>CANRER010000060.1 GCA_947629615.1 uncultured Clostridia bacterium
ACCTGCTCATTACGAATGAGCTGCTCTACCAACTGAGCTACATCGGCATACAACGATAATATTATACCCGATATTTTCCCGTTTGTCAATAGCGAAACGCAAAAAATTTGAATAATTCTCGCCAAGCCGTCAGGGCGGCAAAGTCCTCCGCGCGCGCCCGCCGCCGAAGCCGCTTGACATAGGCCCGACTTCATGGTACAATAAAAATGTAATATTTTGGCCTTGTGGTGAACAATGAGAATGTGGGCGTAGCCGTATGGGAACGGCCGCCCCATAGCTCAACGGCGGCCCCGCCGCGCAGCTTTCCATATAATACGATAACTGGGCCATTTGATGATTTTAAGATTCCATTTCAATAGGAGATACTAAGCTGACTATGGCATGGCTGTAGGAGCTGAGATGGGATTATATGTAAATGACCCTGATGGTTTTCTTGACCGCGTGTCGCGTGATCAATATTGGTCGACTAAAGGCGATGAAAAAATAGGTATGTCTATGAGCCTTTATAAAGGTGATGAGCTACTTTACACTTTGCCATATGACGATTATTGGTGGATTAACGGTTTTAAGCTCGCCATTAAAGATATAGATCCTAGTGAGTTGACATTGAAGGCGAATTTGAACTTCGATGACCGTACTTCAAAAAATGCTTTTATAAGTGCTTATGCTAGCGAATATGGAGGAGATGGCATAAGTTATGAGAATAATGATTGGAATAACCAAGTATCAATAGTATGGAGGTAAACGCCATATATGATTAAAAAAATATGGTTTTCCATAATTATTTTGATAGTGGCAACACTTTTTATAACCATATTTTATCATTGTGCTACAGGGTCAAGTGAAATTGAAAATCTTCTATGGGACGCTATAAGTAAAAAAAATTTGGAACTTGTCAAAGATGCTGTTGCACAGGGCGCAAATATTAACGAATTTAGCCAGTACAGCCACTACGTAATGTCATCTGGCACAGCAAAAATGGTGCGAAGTCCTGTATGGATTGCTATAGAACGCAGGGAAAATAAAATTGCAGAGTATTTGTTGGACTGCGGTGCAGACATAAATTCCTATGAAGATAGAAATGGAAGAACCCTTGTTCAATATTGCGCGACGGAAAGAAAAAGCATGCTGAGAAAAGTAGTCGAGTCAGGTGCTGACCTTTTTCACGCAGACAAAATGGGTCGAACTGCGATTGATTATGCGGCAAATGTCGATGCAGGAGATTATGCATTTAAGCTATTTATTGAGAGCGGCGCAATTCCAACTACTAAAACGGGTGAGATTGCATTAAAAAACAATCAGAATAAAAGCCGATTTGGTATGCTGAAAGTAATCATGCAGTACACAGATGAGTTGGAAATTAATTCTGCGTTAAGGTATGCAATTCTAGGCAACGGGGAAGCAGCGGTTAAGTATGCCAGCTCAATTGACGATAAAACCGATTTGATTTTTGCAATGGCGTCGTTTTGCGAACCAAAGTATTTTGAAGCAGTATACAATAGAAGTATTTCATACAGTGAATTGTTGCAATACGCAGTATTATATGGTAATAGTGAAATGATAATATACCTTATGGAAAACGGTGAAATGAAAAATATAAGTGGACTTAAACTAGGCTTATACGCTGCTCGCAATAATGAAGTTGAATTATTTGAGTTTTTGGATAAGAACGGAATTTATTATTCAAAAAAAGAGGCAATTGAAGAGCTGCTGTACTCTTGTAACCAAGACTGCATTGAGTATCTGTTGAGCGACGGGTTTTATTCTGACATATTATTAGAAGAAGCATGTTTTGCTGGCAATACAAAAGTTGTCGAAATGCTCTTGCATAATGATGATACATTTGAAGGGAAAGAATATGCTTGCCCGATGGTCTACGCTTCTAGAGAGGGCTATACAGATATAGTTGCATTGCTAATTGAAGCAGGAGCTAATCCCAATATAGAATATGATAAAGAGACACCATTGTACGTAGCCGTTCGTTACGGATATTTTGACATAGTTGAGTTATTAATTGAAAATGGCGCGGATTTAGAATGGAAAAACAGCAATGGAGAAAGCTTACTTGACATTTTGCAAAATTACAATTTAGAGGCATCTGCATTTGAGAGTCTACATTCTATAAGCCATTTGGGGACAGACGCGTAATGGCCCACTCAGGTAAATAATTTCAGCCCTGTGCATTTTGCACAGTAGGCCGAATGGGGACGTACATTCTATGGCCCACTGAACAACTGAATTAAAGGGGCGGCGGTTGCTGTCCCTTCCTTTTCTGCGTAACTAATTTGGAAGAAGTTCCTCGTAAGATTATTTCAATGAATTTGTCGTACAAAAAAGACGGACAGACACTCTATTCGTCTTAATTGCGAGCATATTTTAGGACGGTTTCCCATAAATATTATAGTGAAATGTTGAGACGCCACGGTCCTAGTCGGCAGTCAGTAACCGTGGCGTCTAACTATCTCATATGTTCATCTTAGCGTCTCTGCCCTACTGGGTGCAAATTTGAGTGAGCACCTCTAAAAATGGAGCATGCCATAATAAATATTCTTATTACAACCATTTTAAGCGTATTATTTTTTAAGGCGTTCATTGCCTTTGATCAAATAGATGCAAAATTTTCTACTGAAAACCGGGTCAAGTATCCGGAAAGTCGGGCGTCTATGTATGACGACTTGTTAAGTCATGATATTGTCGGGCTCTCGGAGCGCCAAGTGGTAGGCTTAATGGGAGAACCCGACAGTATAACTGAAAACGGAGATTATAAATACAGTGGAGGCACTCATTACTTCGTTTATATTTCTTTCAAAAATGGCAATGCCGATAAAATTTGGGACGAAGACCTTTTTTGAACCGATATCTATGCCATGCGGTTTTTGCCGCATGGCGTTTTCCTTTACACAAACAAGAAACGGCGGAGCTTGCGGAAGCTGGGCAGATGGGCCAATTACCGCAGGTCCATTACAGCAGCTATATTTCATCTACCTCTCCTCCGTATTCTATACAGACTATACCGCGCCGCTCAAGCGACTCCGGGGAATAACACTTCTGTGTATTCGAGGCTTATATCGTAACAATTCAACAGACGCCGCGCGACATTCACGCGGCGTCCTCGGCGGAGCGGAGCATATTTTCAATAAACACGCCATAACCGCAGGCGGGATTATTCACCAGCACGTGCGTCACCGCGCCGACTATTGCTCCGTTTTGTATTATGGGGCTGCCGCTCATTCCCTGTACTATGCCGCCGGTCAAAGCGAGAAGGCGTTCGTCGGTTATTTGGAGCAAAATCCCCTTTGTGGGCGAGCCGAGGCGGTTGACGCGCATTATAGCGACCTCGTAGCTTGTCCGCCCTTCGCCCACGTCGCAGATTATCTGCGCGGGGCCGATTTCGACGTCGCCGGCGGGCGCGGCGGGCAGGGTTTCGGCTGCGGAGGGCGAAGCGTCGTCGCCGCCGAGCAGGCGGCCGAAAATGCCGCAATCGCTGTTAAGCTCAATCGTTCCGAGGGTTTCGGCCCCGCCCACGAACGCCCCGGTAATCTCGCCGGGCGCTCCGCGGCGTCCCTTGGTGACGCCGGCAACGCGGCTGCGCTCCACGGTACCCTTTCGGACGGGAAAGCGCACGCCGGTTTCGCTTTCGTTTATGCCGTGGCCGAGCGCACCGTAAACTCCGCTTTCCCTGTCGATAAAGGTGAGCGTGCCGACGCCGGCCGCGCTGTCGCGCACCCAAACGCCCAAGCGGCTCTCGCCGTCCTCACAGAGCACGGGCTCGGCGCGGACGGTCAGCTCCGCGTCGCCCCGGCGCACGCCCAGGCTGATTTCGCCGCCCTCGTCCACGGCGGCGGCAAAGTCGGAATATTCGTTGATGGCGGCCCCGTTTACGGAATAAATTATGTCGCCCTCGCTGACGTCCGTGCGGCAGTAGTCCTCGCGCCCGATGACGATAACGCCTGCGCCGCGCAGCTTTATGCCCACCAGCGAGCCGCCTATCTCAAGGTTTCGCGGCTCCACAACGCGCACGCTGACGCGCTTTCGCGCCATGCCGCCGAAGGCGGTCAGCTCCGCCTCGTATTCGCCCGCCTCGGCCGCCGCCACTGTGCCGGCCGAAGCCTCGAGCGCGGCGGGCAGGCCGCTGAGCCGCACCCCCTGCGCAATGGACGTGCTGTGCTCGCGGCCCGAAAGCAGGGTTATTTCCTCGGGAAGCGATTGGGAAAAATATACGCCGTAAAGCAGAGCGCACATGGCAAGCGCGCCCAGCCCGCGTCCGATAAGCTTTTTCATATGGCCCTCCGCAAGAATGGTATCACGCTTATTCTTGCCGCGCGGGGCCGTTTATATTCAGTCCGCTTTTGCCATCGCGGCGCGAAGGCTTGACAGCGGGCCGCTTCGATGATATAATAAAAATATAACTATTGTTTAATTACAAAGGAGGCCGCGCAAATGAAAAATCGTTTGATTGGACTGCTCGCGCTGTCGGCGGCGTTGGTTTTGTCGGCTTGCTCGGAAAAAATCAACGCCGAGGTCACTCCCGAGGGGGATTTTGCGGAAAACAGCTGGAAATTCGTCGAGGGCCGCAGGCTGAGCGACAGCGAAACGGACCCGATGGCGGGCAACGGACTCGGCCCCTTGGGCGCCGCGCCGAGGGAGCCGCAAATGAAGGGCATCGACGTGAGCAAATACGAGGGCAAAATAGATTGGAGCAAGGTGAAGGACGAGGTGGATTTCGCGATAATCCGCTGCGGCTACGGGCAGAATTACACGAAGCAGGACGACCCCGAATGGCTTGACAACGTGAACGGCTGCATAGAGAACAATATACCGTTCGGCGTTTACATATACTCCTACGCGGTCACGACCGACGCCGCAAAAAGCGAAGCCCGCCACGTTTTGAGGCTTGTGGACGGGCGGAAGCTGAGTTTTCCGATATATTACGACATGGAGGACGAAAAAACGCAGGGCAAGCTTTCGAACAAGCGGCTCGCGGCCATAGCGCAGACCTTTTGCGGCGCGATAACCGACGCGGGCTACAGTGTGGGCGTTTACGCCAATACGACGTGGTGGAACACGAAGCTGACCGAGCCCTTCTTCGACGACCCCTCCCTAAGCAAGTGGGTGGCGCAGTACAACTCGGTATGCACGTATAACGGCAATTACGATATGTGGCAGTACACCTGCACGGGGGCCGTAAACGGCATAAACGGCGGCGTTGACATGAATTTTTGGTACAAAGACGTAAGGGGAGCCGAATAAGCTATCCTACTTATACTCGTCGAGGCTCTTAAACTCGTAGCCGAGGGCGCGGGCGCGGTCGATTATCTCACCCATGGCGGAGGCGTTATCGGAGGAAACGGCGTGGAGCAGTATCACCGCGCCGTCGTGGAGTTGCGGCACAATGCTTTCCACGGCATGGGCCGCGCCCTGCTGGGCGTCGGTTTTCCAATCCACATAGGCCGCCGACCAGAAAACAGGCACGTAGCCCATGTCGGCGACGGTTTTCAGCACGGCGGAGCTGTATTCGCCCCTCGGCGGGCGCAGGTACTTCATGTGGCAGCCGAAGCCGTCGTAGAGCATGAGGTCGAGGCCATACAGCTCGCGCTCGACCTCCTCGGCGGTCAAATCCGGCAGAGAAGGGTGGTTGACGCTGTGGTTGCCGACGATATGCCCCTCGGCGAGCATACGGCCCACAAGCTCGCGCTGCTCGCGCAGGTATGGCCCCGTCACAAAAAAGGCCGCCGGCACGCGCTTTTCCTTCAGCACGTCTAAAATCCCTGCGGTGTAGCCGTTTTCGTAGCCCTCGTCAAAGGTGAGGTAAAGGCTTTTTTCGCCCTCGGCGCCCATGTAAAGGCAGCCGTATTCCTCCATTTCGGCGGTCTGCTCCGCCGTAAATTCCGGACGGGGCGACATTTTGCGAAAGCCCCAGCCCTTGGTGGTGTTGTCGAGGGCGACGCTGTCGCTGCCGGCCGTCACCGAGCAGGCCGCGAGCAGAACCGCCGCGAGTATCGGTAATATTTGTTTCATCGTATGCCTCCTCCTCGAACGCGAAAAAAACTTGCACTGTTTTTACAGTGCAAGTTTATTTTTTTGTTTAGCGTTTTATTACTTCTTTTTGCTCTGCGCGGGCTTTTTCGCGCCGAGGCCGTTCCACCAAGCCCAGAAGGGGCCGGCGATGAACAGCGACGAATAGGTGCCGGAAATGATGCCCACAATGATGGGGAGGGCGAACTCCTTAATGGAGGTAACGCCGATGATATAGAGCACGCCGATGGTGAACAGCGTCGTCAGAGAGGAGTTGATGGTTCTGGTGTAGCTGCTCTTGATGGCGGCGTCGGCGATTTCGGCGGGATCGGCGTTCTTCATGAGCTTTTTATTCTCACGCACGCGGTCGAACACGATTATCGTCGCGTTGATGGAGTAGCCCAAGATGGTAAGCACCGCCGCGATGAAGGGGGTGTTGACCGTTACGCCCAGAAGGCACTGGAAGCCGAACATGATGATTATGTCGTGAACAAGGGCGACCACCGCACTGGTGCCGCTCATGAAGTCAAAGCGAATGGTGATATACAGAAGCATGAGCGCGACGGCGATGAGAACGGCGATGAGCGTGTTGCCGATAAGGCGGCCGCTGACGGTGCCGTTGACCTTTTCGCTGTTCATAACGGCGGACTGCTCAAGGCCGAACTCGTCCTTGACGGCCTCGATAAGCTCGTTGCTGACGCTGTTTTCAAGCTCGGGCGTCTTAACGATGACCTCGGTCGAGCCGGTGGCCTGCACGGTCACGTCGGTGGAGCCGATTTTTTCGGCGGTGAGGGTTTCGAGAGTGTTTTCCATATCGGTTGTGACGGCCTTGCCCATGTCGAACTGGAAGATGTTGCCGCCGGTGAAGTCGATGCCGAGATTAAGGCCCTTCACGAACAGCAGCACGATGCTGATAACAATGAGTATCGCGGAAATTGTGAAGAATATCTTTTTATTTTTGCAGGGGCTGAACATTAGGCATCCCTCCTTTTGTTTACGCCGTAGAGCATGGTGTTTTTAATGCCGAAGCCAACGATGAGCTTAAGCAAAAGCTTTGTCAGGAAAATGGCCGTCAGCATGGAAACGATGATGCCTATGCCGAGGGTGATGGCGAAGCCCTTAATGGTGCCCGTGCCGAAGAAGTACAGCACCACGCAGGCGATAACGGTCGTCACGTTGGAGTCGATTACCGCGGTGATGGCGCGCTTGAATCCGCTGTCCACAGCCGCGCCGACGCTCTTGCCGTGGCGAAGCTCGTCCTTTATTCTTTCAAAGATAACGACGTTGGCGTCAACGGCCATACCTATCGAAAGTATTACGCCGGCGATGCCCGGGAGCGTCAGCGTTACGCGGTAGCCGCTGTCAACGCCGTCGCCGATGAAGAAGCCGGCCATTATGAGCAGCACAACGCTGATGTAGGCCACAAGGCTGATGTCGGCGACAAGGCCGGGCAGCCTGTAGAAAACAAGCATGAACAGCATTACGAGAATAATACCGATAAGCGCGGCCTTAAGCGAGGTGGCGAGCGCCTGAGAGCCCAAGGTGGGGCCGACGCTGCGCAGCTCGGCGTCCTTAAGGGCGAAGGGCAGCGCGCCGCTGTTGATGAGGTTGGCTACGGCGACGGCCTCGTCGGCGTCGTAGTTGCCGGTGATGACGCAGGTATCGCTGTCGATTGCCTCGCGAACGGTGGGGCTCATCTGGATTTCGCCGTCAAGGGCGATGGAGATTATGCGGCGGCTTGCGTCGCTTTCCGCAACGGCCTTGGCCGTAGCGGCCGCGAAGGCCTCCTGACCTTCCTTGGTGAAGGAAAGCTGAACATAGTGCTCCGAGCTTTGGCCATCGTTCACCTGACCGTACATCTTGGTGGCCCCGCTTACGTACTGGCGGCTGCCGTCCATGATAACCTCGCCGTCGGCATCGAGAAATTCGAGCATGGCCACCTGACCGATCATATCAACGGCGGCCTGAGGGTCGTCAATATTGGGTATCTCAACGCGCAGGCCCCTGTCGCCCTGACGGGTAATGGTGGCCTCGGTATTGCCCTGAGAATCGAGCCTCGCGCGGATAACGGCCTCGGCCGCGTCCATATCCTCGGGCGTTACCTTTGTGTTTTCGTCAACATCGGGCTCAAACACGATTATGGAGCCGCCCACAAGGTCGAGCCCCTTCTTAATCCCCTTGTCGCCCAGAACGCTGGGGATTTCAAAGTTACCGATTTTGATGTCAGTCGCGCAGACGGTTGCGAACGCGGCAATGAGCACCATTATCAGTATAAATGAAATGACGTTTTTCGCTTTCATTTATTATCCTCCTTGCTTCATTTCATCTGTTGGTTCTCAAC
>CANRER010000061.1 GCA_947629615.1 uncultured Clostridia bacterium
AGCTGAAGCGGCTCGATTACCGCATGAGCTGGGAGGACGCCTTTCTCGCGTACCTTAAGGGGCTGAACGAGAAAAAGAGGGTGCTTTTCGCTGGCGACCTGAACGTTGCCCATAAGGAAATCGACCTCAAAAATCCAAAGACCAACCGCCGCAATCCCGGCTTCACCGACGAGGAACGCGCCAAATTCACCGCCGTGACCGAGAATGGCTTCAAGGATACCTTCCGCTCCCTATATCCCGACCTTGAAAACGTCTATTCGTGGTGGAGCTACCGCTTCCATGCCCGCGAAAAAAACGTGGGGTGGCGCATAGACTACTGGTGCGTGTCGGAGGATATGCCCATCGTTGACGCGATGATATACACCGACGTTTACGGCAGCGACCACTGCCCCGTGGGGCTTATAGTCGATGAGAAGGAGGCCGGCCTCAGTGTATGACCTGACCGACCCGGGAATAATTAAATATCTGTGCCGCCGCTACGGCTTCACGTTCTCAAAAAGCATGGGCCAGAATTTTATAACCGACCCTTCGGTTTTGGCGTCCATTGCCGAAAGGGCGACGGACGGCGCCGAGGGCGTTATCGAGATAGGCCCCGGCTTCGGAAGCCTGACGGCCGCGCTGGCCTCGCGGGCCGAAAAAGTGGCCGCCATAGAGCTTGACAGGCGGCTCGAGCCCGTCCTCGCCGAAACGCTGGCGGGCTTCGGGAACATCGAAATCATCTGGGGCGACTGCCTTAAAACGGACTACAATGCCCTTTTGAGCGAAAAATTCCCCGGTATGAGCGTCAGCGTGGCGGCAAACCTGCCGTACTACATCACCACGCCGATTTTAATGCACCTTATCGAAAGTCGTTTTCCTTTTAAGCGGATTATCGTAATGGTGCAAAAGGAGGTGGCCGAGCGGCTCTGCGCCTCGCCGGGAGGCAAGGACTACGGCGCGCTGACGCTTGCCGCGCGGTATTATACCGAGCCCGAGATACTCGGCATTGTTCCAGCGGCGAGCTTTATCCCCGCCCCGAAGGTGGACAGCGCGGTCGTGTCTTTGGAAATCCGCTCCGCCCCGGCCGTCGGCGTGAAGGACGAGCGGCTGTTTTTCTCGCTCGTAAGGGCGGCGTTCTCACAACGGAGAAAAACGCTTGCGAACAGCCTGTATAACAGCGGCAAATTCGGCGCGAAGGCCGATATATCGGCGGCGATAGCCTCGCTCGGGCTTGGCGAAAGCGTTCGGGGCGAGGCGCTTGATATAAAAGATTTCGCCTCTTTGGCCGATTTTTTTGTTGAAAACGTAGAAAATGAAAACTAATTGTGAATTAGTCAAAAAACCGATAGACAAATCCGAAAATTTGGTATATAATGATATGCGGAAAAAGTTGGACTGCAATAAGCGCCGATTTTTATGAAAGGAGATTTGTCATGACATCAAATCAAAAAGTATTGACATGGCTCGAGGAAATGAAGGCCCTGACCCAGCCGGACAACGTTGTCTGGATAGACGGCAGCGAGGCCCAGCTCGACGCTCTCCGCGCCGAGGCCGTTTCCACGGGCGAGCTTATTAAGCTTAACGAGGAAAAGCTCCCCGGCTGCTACCTTCACAGGACCGCCGAAAACGACGTTGCCCGCGTGGAGGACCGTACCTTTATCTGCACAACCAAAAAAGAGGATGCCGGCCCCACCAACAACTGGATGGCTCCAGCCGAGATGTACGCCATGCTTAAGGAGATATACAACGGCTCCATGAAGGGCAGAACGATGTACGTTGTTCCCTATATCATGGGCCCCGCAAGCTCTCCCTTCAGCAAGGTGGGCATCGAGCTGACGGACAGCATCTACGTTGTTCTCAATATGAACATAATGACCCGCATGGGCCAAATCGCTCTCGACGAGCTTGGCGACGGCGATTTCGTTAAGTGCCTGCACGCCAAGTGCGACGTTGACCCCGAAAAGAGATATATCGTTCAGTTCCCCGAGGATAACACCATCTGGAGCTGTAACAGCGCCTACGGCGGAAACGTTCTTTTGGGCAAGAAGTGCTTCGCTCTGCGCATAGCCTCGTACATGGGCTACAAGGAGGGCTGGATGGCCGAGCATATGCTCATTCTTGGCCTCACCAACCCCAAGGGTGAGAAAAAGTACGTCGCGGCGGCTTTCCCGTCCGCCTGCGGCAAGACCAATCTGGCAATGCTCATTCCTCCCGCTTCTCTCGGCGATTATAAGGTCGAAACCGTCGGCGACGACATCGCGTGGATAAGAATAGGCGAGGACGGCCGCCTGTGGGCCATCAATCCCGAGGCGGGCTTCTTCGGCGTTGCTCCCGGAACAAGCGAAAAGACCAACTTCAACGCCCTCGAGGCCACGAAGAAGAACACCATATTCACCAACGTCGCCCTTCAGGACGACGGCACCGTTTGGTGGGAGGGCCTCACCAAGGAGCCTCCCGCACACTGCATCGACTGGCTCGGCAAGGAGTGGACTCCCGAAAGCGGCACAAAGGCCGCTCACCCCAACAGCCGCTTCACCGCTCCGGCCGTGAACTGCCCCTGCATAAGCGACCAATTCGAGGCCCCCAAGGGCGTTCCGCTGAGCGCGATCATCTTCGGCGGCCGCCGCGCGAAGTCCGCTCCGCTCGTATATCAGTCCTTTGACTGGAACCACGGCGTGTTCGTGGGCGCCACAATGGCCTCCGAAACCACAGCCGCCGCCGCCGGCGCCGTTGGCGTAGTCCGCCGCGACCCGATGGCTATGCGCCCGTTCTGCGGCTACAATATGGCCGACTACTTCCAGCACTGGATTGACATGGGCCATAAGAGCGAGCTCACCAATCCCCCGAAAATTTTCCACGTCAACTGGTTCCGCCGCGACGACGAGGGCAACTTCATGTGGCCCGGCTTCGGCGACAACCTTCGCGTGCTCAACTGGATTCTTGACCGCTGTGACGGCAAGGTTGACGCCGCCGAAACGCCTATCGGCTACGTTCCCAAGAAGGAGGACCTTAACGTTGAGGGCCTCGACATCGACGATAAGACGCTCACCGAGCTCCTCGCCGTCGATAAGGACGTGTGGAGAGCCGAGCTTCCCGGAATTAAGGAGTATTTCGCCCAGTTCGGCGATAGACTCCCCAAGGGTATACAGGAACAGCTCGATGCGCTCGAAGCCCGCTTAAAGTAAAAACCCAAAATGCCCGACGCCTTCGCGTCGGGCATTTTTTATGGATTTGCAAGGCCTTCCGTCGGGCGATATTGTGCATATTTTTTCTGCGTGAAGTATTGACTTTAAGGCAATAATGTAGTATTATAGTGTAATGGAAAAAAGTGTTTTTACTCGTCAGCGAGAGGGAGAATTTATGTTTGCAGACACCGCTCAGATACACATAAAGGCCGGCAGCGGGGGGAACGGGCTCGTTTCCTTCCGCAGGGAGAAATATGTGCCGAACGGCGGCCCGGACGGCGGCGACGGCGGGCGCGGCGGAAACGTGGTTTTTATCGCCGACAAAAGCCTCACCACCCTTTTGGACTTCCGTTACCGCAGGGAATACAAGGCTCAGAACGGCGGCGACGGCATGGCCCGCAACTGCTTTGGCAAAAAGGGCGCGGACATGGTTGTGCGCGTGCCTGTCGGCACGATAC
This sequence comes from uncultured Clostridia bacterium, assembly GCA_947629615.1. Taxonomy (GTDB): domain Bacteria; phylum Bacillota; class Clostridia; order UMGS1883; family UMGS1883; genus JAFLUQ01. The sequence continues at coordinate 3,623 of CANRER010000061.1, forward strand.
TGCGCGATAAGGAAACCGGCAAAATCATCAAGGACATGAGCGTCCACGGCGAGGAGTTCGTCGCCGCCAAGGGCGGCAGCGGCGGCTGGGGAAACGTGCATTTCGCTACCGCGGTGCGCCAAGCCCCTAAATTCGCCAAGGCCGGCATACCCGGGCAGGAGCGCGACATCGTGCTTGAGCTGAAGCTGCTGGCCGACGTGGGGCTGGCGGGCTTCCCGAACGTGGGCAAGTCCACGCTGCTTTCCTCTGTCAGCGAGGCAAGGCCGAAAATTGCCAACTACCACTTTACGACGCTTGAACCGAACCTTGGCGTTGTTGACGCGGGCGAGGGGCGCAGCTTTGTGTTGGCCGATATTCCCGGCCTTATCGAGGGGGCGCACGAGGGAGTGGGCCTCGGGCATGAGTTCTTGCGCCATATCGAGCGGACAAGGGTCATTATCCATGTTGTGGACGTGAGCGGCATAGAGGGCCGCGACCCCGTTGACGATTTTGAAAAAATCAACGCCGAGCTTGCGCTTTACAGCGCCGCTCTGGCAGAAAGGCCGCAGATTGTCGCCGCGAACAAGACGGATATTCTGACCGACGAGGCGGCGCTTCAAAGGTTCAGGGACTATATAAAAGAAAAAAATCTTCCGTATTTTGAAATCTCCGCCGCGAGCCGCAAGGGCGTGCGCGAGCTTATAAGCTACACGGCTTCGCTGCTCGAAACGCTCGAACCGATAGCCGTGTTCGAGCCGGAGTACGAGGACGGGGAAGAGCTTCTCGGCGAGGACTTCACCGTCAGCCGCGACGGCAACCGCTTTGTTGTGGAAGGCCCGTATATCGAAAAGCTGCTGCGCGGGATAAATTTCGAGGACGACGAAAGCCTTCGCTATTTTCAGCGTTCGCTCAGGCGCAAGGGCATAATCGACGCTCTGCGCGAGCAGGGCTGCGGCGAGGGCGACCCGGTGCGTATGTATGAGCTGGAGTTTGATTTTGTTGAATAAGGAGTGCGTTTTATGGCTTTGACCTCAAAGCAGAGGGCCTATCTGCGCGGTATAGGTCATGTGCGGAGCGCGATTTTTCAGGTTGGCAAGGGCGGAATAACCGATAATTTTATAAAGCAGGTGGACGAGGCTTTAGAGGCGCGCGAGCTTATTAAAATAACCGTGCTTGAAACCGCGTTCGCAAGCGCGCGCTCGGTCTGCGACGAGCTGTGCGAGGCCGTCGGCGCGGAGCCTGTGCAGTGCATAGGCAATAAGCTTGTTATCTACCGCGAAAGCGAAAACAACAAAAAAATCGAGCTGCCCCCGGCGGGCAAGAGGTGACGGCCTTGAGCAGGATAGGGCTTTTCGGCGGAGCCTTCGACCCCTTCCACAACGGCCATTTGGCCGTGTGCGTCGCCGCCGCCCGCGAGCTTTCGCTCGACAGGCTCGTCGTTATACCCACGTGGAGGCCGCCCCACAAGGACGGCGCGATGGCCCCCTTCAAGGACAGGCTCGCGATGACGCTTGCGGCGCTTGACGTAACGGGCTTCGCGGTCTGCGATTATGAATACCGACGCGGAGGAGTGTCGTACAGCGCGGATACGGTGGAGGATTTTGCGAAAATGTACCCCGAGAGCGAGCTGTACTTTATTATCGGCGGCGATTCGTACCGTGATTTTCACACATGGTACGAGCCGTGGCGCATAACGGCGAAGGCCACGCTTGCGGTCTATCCGCGCGGCGGCTTTGAGGCAAGCCCCCCGGCCGTGGGCATACACGCCGGCAATATCGACATATCCAGCACGCTTTTGCGCGAACGCATCGGCAGGGGAGAGAGCATCGCGGCCCTTGTGCCGAAGCCTGTTGAGGAATATATAATTGAACATAAACTTTACGGACGAGGTGACTTATGACAGAGGAGCAGATGATAGCCCGCTTAAAGACCGAACTCAACGAGCATAGGTTCAACCACACCCTTGGCGTGGCTGCCGAGGCGCGGCGTTGGGCGCCGCTTTACGGAGCGGACCCCGACAAGGCCTACGTCGCGGGGCTGCTCCACGACTGCGCGAAGAATTTTTCGCTCGACAGGGTGCGGGAATACTGCGAGAGGTATTCGGTTAAGCTCGACCCGTACTGCATGAAGGAAAAGGCGCTTATACACGCCTTTATCGGCCCCGCCGTGGCCAAGGCGGATTACGGCGTGGACGACGAGGAAATTCTAAGCGCAATTTATTACCATACCACCGCGAAGGCCGACATGACCCCGCTCGAAAAGGTGATATACATAGCCGACATGACGGAACCCGGCAGGAAAATGGAACAGTCGGCTGAGCTCAGGCGTATGCTTGAGCAGGGCGACGCGGACGGCGCGCTGATACACGGTATCGGCAGCTCGATCTGCTTTGTGATAAAAAAGGGCAGCCTTATCCACCCGGATTCGGTTTACGCCTTAAATTTCTTGATTGAAAACAGGAGGAAGTCAAATTAATGAACGACAGGGAAAAGCTGGCCAGCCTCGTTAAGATACTTGACGCGAAAAAGGCCGGCGACATCAGCGTTATCCGCGTTGAGGAAAGCACCATAATCGCCTCGTATTTTATTATATGCACCGCCGGCAGCCTTACGCAACTTAAAGCCTTGGCCGACGAGGCCGACGAAAAAATGAGCGAGCTGGGCGAACCGCCGCGCAAAATCGAAGGAAAAAACGAAAGCGGCTGGATACTCTGCGACTTCGGCGGCGTTATCCTGCATATTTTCACCGCTCAGAACCGCGAGTTTTACGACCTTGAACGGCTGTGGAGCGAGGCCGAGCGGGTAGATATAAGCGAATTTCTCACAAAGGATTGATAAATTGCCGCCGCGGGCGGCGGAACGGAGGAGCTGTTATGGACTATAATTTTAAGGAAATAGAGCCGAAATGGCAAAAATACTGGGATGAGCATAAGACCTTCGAAGCTGTTACGGGAAGCCCTAAGCCCAAGCTTTACGCGCTTGTGGAGTTTCCGTACCCCAGCGGGGCCGGTATGCACGTGGGGCATATAAGGGCGTATTCCGGCCTTGAGGTTGTGACGCGCAAGCGCCGCCTCGAGGGCTATAACGTTCTGTTCCCAATAGGCTTCGACGCTTACGGCCTGCCCACCGAAAACACCGCAATAAAAACGGGCGTTCACCCGCGCAAGGTGACTGACAACAACATCAAAAAATTTACCGAGCAGCTTAAGCGCGTGGGCTTTTCGTTCGACTGGTCACGCGTTGTCGATACCACCGACGAAAACTACTATAAGTGGACGCAGTGGATATTTTTGAAAATGTTTGAAAACGGCCTTGTTTTCCGCGATAAAACGCTCGTCAACTACTGCCCGAGCTGCAAGGTCGTGCTCTCGAACGAGGACTCGCAGGGCGGTAAGTGCGATATTTGCCACAGCGACATCGTTCAGCGCACCAAGGAGGTTTGGTACCTTCGCATAACCGAGTACGCCGACAAGCTGCTCCAAGGCCTTGAAGAGGTGAACTACCTTCCGAACGTGAAGCTTCAGCAGCAAAACTGGATAGGTAAATCGACCGGCGCGTTCGTGAACTTCACCGTCAAGGAAAACGGCGAGGTTCTGCGCATATACACCACCCGCCCCGACACGCTTTACGGCGTTACGTTCATGGTTATCGCCCCGGAGCACCCGATGATTGAAAAATACCGCGCGAGCATAGCCAACATCGCCGAGCTTGACGCCTACCGCGAGGAGTGTGCCAAAAAGAGCGAGTTTGAGCGCACACAGCTTGTTAAGGATAAGACCGGCGTCAGGATAGACGGCCTCACCGCCGTAAACCCCATAAACGGCAAGGAAATACCGATTTATATTTCCGACTACGTAATGATGAGCTACGGCACCGGCGCGATTATGGCCGTGCCCGCCCACGACAGCCGCGACTACGATTTTGCGAAGAAGTTTGGTATCGACATAATCGAGGTAATCAAGGGCGGCGATATATCCAAGGAAGCCTATACCGGCGACGGCGAAATGGTAAACTCCGACGGGCTTAACGGTATAACAAACAAAAAGGACGCCATTGAAAAAATCCTCGCCGTACTCGAGGAAAAGGGCTGCGGCGAGAGAGGCGTGCAGTATAAAATGAAGGATTGGGCCTTCAACCGCCAGCGGTATTGGGGCGAGCCGATACCCATTGTTCACTGCCCGCACTGCGGCATGGTCCCCGTGCCTTACGACGAGCTGCCGCTCCGTCTGCCGCCGGTCGAAAACTTCGAGCCCGGCGAGAGAGGGGAGAGTCCTCTCGCGAAAATCGACTCCTTTGTAAATTGTAAATGCCCCAAATGCGGCGCCGACGCCAAGCGCGAAACAGATACCATGCCCCAGTGGGCCGGCTCGTCGTGGTATTTCCTGCGCTACTGCGACCCGAACAACGCCGAGGCCTTCGCCTCGAAGGAGGCGCTTGAATATTGGATGCCCGTTGACTGGTACAACGGCGGCATGGAACACGTCACCCGCCACATGATATATTCCCGCTTCTGGCACAAATTCCTTTACGACATCGGCGAGGTTCCCTGCCCCGAGCCTTACGTCAAGCGCACGGCCCAAGGGCTTATTCTCGGCCCGGACGGCGACAAGATGAGCAAGTCCAAGGGCAACGTTGTTGACCCCAACGACGTTGTAGACGTTTACGGCGCGGACGTGCTGCGCGTTTACGTGCTGTTCATGGGCGATTACGAGCAGGCGGCCCCGTGGAACGACAACGGCATAAAG
>CANRER010000062.1 GCA_947629615.1 uncultured Clostridia bacterium
GAACGATTATCTCGGCCTCGAGCGCGTCGTCGTCGGTATAATTCGGCTCGTAGCCCAAATATTTAAGCGTATCGCCGATTATGGCCGAGGCCACGGGGGCCGCTATCTGGCCGCCGTAGGTCATGCCGTTGGTAGGCTCGTCAAGTATGACAAGGCACACGATGTCGGGGTCGTCGGCGGGGGCAAAGCCCACAAACGAGGCCACAACGAGGTTCGAGCCGCGCGGAAACTTTTCGCTCGTGCCCGTCTTGCCGCCTATGCGGTAGCCGGGGATATAGGCGGCCTTGCCGCCGCCCTCGGAAACGACCTTTTCCAGTATCTCGCGCATGGTGGCACTGGTTTCCTCGGATATAACCCTGCGCACGGTGACGGGATCGACGTTTTCAACGATGTTGCCCTCGCTGTCGGTATAGCTTTTGACGATGTGCGGCTCCATCAGGCAGCCGCCGTTCACAACGGCGCTTATGGCGCATATCATTTGCAGCGGCGTAACGGTGAAGGTTTGGCCGAACGAGCTTGTCGCAAGCTCAACCGGGCCCATGTCCTTTACCTCGTGGTGCGTGCCCTCCGATTCGCCGGGGATAAGAAAGCCGGTTTTTTCCTTAAGGCCGAAGGCCGTGAAGTATTTGTCGAAGGTTTCGGCCCCGAGGCGCGCGCCCACGTCCATAAACACGGGGTTGCACGAGTTCATCACGCCCTCCACGAAGGTCTGAGTGCCGTGGCCCTCCTCCTTCGCGCATTTTATCCTTGTGTCGGCCACAATTCTGTAGCCCGGGCAGTTGAAGGTGTCGGAAAGGGAAACCACGTTTTCCTCGAGCGCGGCGGAGGCCACGATGGCCTTGAACGTGGAGCCCGGCTCGTAGGAATCGACGACGGCCTTGTTGCGGCGCATTTTGAGCAGCACCTCGTTATAGGCCGAGGCCTCGGTGGGCTCGGTCAGCTCTTCGTCGCCCTTTTCGCTTTCGCCGGCGGCTATGCGCCTTTGCGCGGCTTGATACTCCTCGGTGCGCTTTTGGAGCGTTTCGCCCACCTGCCGAAGCAGCGTTTCGTCCTCGATGGTGTTATAGTTGCTCAGGTCATAGCTCGGCGCCACCGCCATGGCGAGTATCTCCGCCGTTTTGGGGTTCATCACTATAGCGGCGGCTCCGTTGTTGAGCTTGTTTTCCTCGTAGGCGGTCTTTAGGTGCTTTTCCGCGAACTGCTGTATCGTCTTATCGACGGTCAGTATAACTCCGCCGCCGTCACTGGCGGCCTCGTAGGTTTCGTACTTAAAGGGCATTTCGCCGTTTTTCGCGCTTTTGGCCGAGCGCACGCGGCCGGCCGTGCCGCTGAGCTGCTCGTCGAGAATCTTCTCCAGCCCCTCAAGGCCCTGCCCGTCCTTGCCGGTGAAGCCCAGCACATGGCAGAGCAGACTGCCGTTGGGGTAATAACGCTTGGCGTCCTCGGTGAATTCGATGCCCGTCAAATTCAGCTTGCGCAGCTTGTCGGCGGTATCCTTTTCCACGTTAGCCTTTACCTCGATGGAGGCGCGGTCGGTCTTGTCGAGCTGCTCGTTCAGCCACTGCTCGTCGGTGCCGAGTATCTCGGTCAGCGCGGCGACGACCTTCTTGCGCAGCGCGTTTCTCTCGATGGGCGCGGGCGAAGCGCCCTCCTTGCGCGCCTTTTCGGCCTTGGCCTCGGCGTTCTTTTCGGCGGTGTCGTCGGCGCTTTTGATAATGCGCGGGTTGATGTATATTCTTTCCGCGCTGCCGCTTGTGGCCAGCACGTTCATGTTTCTGTCGTAAATATTGCCCCGCTTCGAGGCTATCTTTTGGTCGCGGGTCTGCTGGTTCATGGCCTCGGCCTTATAGTACGAGCCGCGCACAAGCTGAACCCAGCCCAAGCGCGCAATAAGAACAAGCCCCAGCAGCATGAAAACGGAGCTGACGAAGCGCATCCTTTTTTTAATCGCAAGCCTTCCGCCCGACATGGAAAAACCTCCTAACAAACAGCGCGCCCCCGTGCGTACCTTTTTCTGTGCGCCTTCGGGGGCGGTTATTTTTCCTGCTCCGATTAATTCTACTTTACCGTCAATACAAATATTCCGCGATGGCGGCAACTTTGTTAAAAAACTGGCTCAAGCCGCCGGTGCCGCTGTCCTCGGCGAGAATTTCGCCGCTGTCCTCGCCGCCGAGGCTTATGTATACCTTCTGCGACTCGCTCGCCTGCTGAAGGCCGAGCTCGGCGGCCTTTTCCTCAACGGCTACAAGGCTGCCGCCGCCCTCGATTTCGGAGCTTAACTGCTCCGCCCGCGAGGAAAGCGTTTCGAGCCGCTCCTTGCTTTGGCTCAGCTCCTTGTAATCTGTATTAAGCTCCGCCTTGAACATAAGCACCGTCAGTGCCATTGCAAAAAGGGCGATGGTAACGGCTACCACTGCGCTCTTTTGTTGGGAGGTTAATTGGCGCTGACGGGGCTTCGCCGCGCGGCGGCGCCGCCGTCTGGCGGCCTCCTCGGCGGCCTGTTCCGGGATAATAAGCGCGTAATCGTTGGGCTTTAGCGCGTTGGATCCGTCGTTTTCAAACATAATTATCATTCCCGACTATATGATTTTTTCCGCCGCCCGAAGCTTACTGCTTCTGGCGCGGGGGTTATTTGCCAATTCTTCATCGGTCGGCGTCACGGGCTTTCTGCCAAGCAGCCGCACCGCTGGCCGTCTGCCGCACACGCAGACCGGGAAGTCCTTCGGGCAGACGCAGCCGCGCGCAAGCTCGGCAAAGGTATCCTTGACTATTCTGTCCTCAAGGCTGTGGAAGGTAATAACGGCTATCCTGCCGCCGGGGCGAAGCTTGTCCACGCCGTCCCTGATGGCGTTCGCGAGGATTTCAAGCTCGCCGTTCACCTCTATCCTTATGGCTTGAAACGTTCGTTTCGCGGGGTGGGGGCCGTCTTTTCTGGCTCCCTTCGGCACGGCCGCCTTGATGATTTCCACAAGTCGGCCCGTCGTATTTATCGGCTCTCTTTCGCGGGCCTCGACGATGAATTTCGCTATCCGCGCGGCCCAGCGTTCCTCGCCGTAGTCGCTTATCACGCGGGCAAGCTCCTCCTCGCCGTATTCGTTCACCACCTCGCGGGCCGAGAGCGGCGCGGAGGTATCCATTCTCATATCGAGCGGAGCGTCATGCATATACGAAAACCCGCGCTCCGGCCTGTCGAGCTGCGGCGACGACACGCCGAGGTCGGCCACAATGCCGTCGAGCGCCGGCTCGCCGAGCCGTTCGAGTATGCTTTTTATATTGCTGAAATTGTCGTGCGCCGCCGTAAAGCGTTCGCCGTAGGGCCGCAGCCTTTCGACGCAGCTTTCGATGGCCGCCGCGTCCTTGTCAATGCCTATCACGCGGCCGCCGAGGCTCAAAATGCGCTCCGTATGGCCGCCGCCACCGAGGGTGAAGTCGGCGTAAAGCCCGCCGGGGCGCACGGCAAGCGCGTCCACGGCTTCGCGTAGCATGACCGTCGCGTGCTTAAAGCCGCCGTTTTCCATGACCTCTCCCCTCTTTTTCGGGCTTATTTTCGGGCTTTATTTGGCAAGATTTATTTCATGTAAACACTGATTAAATCCGGTGCGTTGATTGGCGAGAAAAATTTTCACGAGGCAAGGCAAAAAGCGCAGGAATACTTTGTGTATTCCGAGCATTTTTAACGCGGCATCGGGGAAATTTGGCCGCCAAGCGACGTGCTGAGCGAAAGCGGGATTTAATCAGTGTTTACATAAGAGTATCCAGCCGCTCGGCAGCCTCCTCGAGGCTTAGCCCGCCGTCGTTGTTATAAGCGTCCCAGGTTTCCTTCGCCCAAATCTCTACATGGTCGCCCACGCCGATTATCACGACCTCCTTGACGAGGCCCGCATAGGCGCGGTGCGCCTGTGAAAGCAGGATTTTGCCCTGCTTGTCCGGCACAGGCTCCTCCACGCCTGCGAGGAAGGTTCTTTGCAGCTTTCTCGCGGCGATGTTTGTTCCGGGGTAGCTGAGGAGCTTGTCCCTGAAACGCTCCCAGTTTTCTCTATCGTAAATGCTCAGGCACCCGTCGTAGCCCTTCGTCACATGAAAGCCCTCGCCGAGCTGCTCGCGGTACCTTGCGGGAAGGGTTACGCGGCCCTTGGTGTCCATATTGAAGTTAAATTCGCCGATAAATTCGCGAGCCGCCATATCCCCGCCCCCTTTTTTCGTATGCTTGATGGCCGTGCAAACGGCGTAAAGCCGCGGATTTGTGCTCCCGCGGAGGGCGATTTCTTCAGATGTCCGTCAACGCTGCCTCTCGCCCTCCACAGTTGCACAAAGTTGCACAATATTGCACCACATTGTTATTTTACACCTATTCGAAAAAAAATGCAACCCTTTTTTGAAAAAATTTTTGAATTTTTTCGTATTTTTTTCACGAAAAAAAGCGGCGGTTTTTACCGCCGCAAAATAAGCCGTTAGTTATCATTATATTCGTTACTTGCTTTAATAACGGACAGACGCAAAAATCCGCCTTTACGGCGGATTTTTGCGTTACCTTAATATTTATTTTACCACTGATCCTCGCCCTGAAGCGCGTCGTAGCCCTCCTCGCCAGTACGAACCTTGATAACGTTTTCAACGTCGTAAACGAAGATCTTGCCGTCGCCGATATTGCCGGTATAAAGCGACTTCTTGGCGGCGTCCACGACAGCGTCAACAGGCACGGCGCTGACAACAATCTCTACCTTTATCTTGGGCAGGAGGTTCATCTCGCGGGCGACGCCACGGTAATAGGTGGTCTTGCCGGCCTGCACTCCGCAGCCCAAAACCTGAGTTACCGTCATGCCGGTAACGCCGATTTCCTCCATTGCGGCCTTGAGGTCCTCGAACTTGGACTGCTTCATTATGATAACGACCTTGCTGATGGGGCGGCCGTTTTCGTCGGTAGTAACCGTTTTGGACGGAACGTTCTTCACGGCTACGGTGTCCTTGGCGGCGACGGTTGACGCGGGCGCGCCGTCCTTGTAGGTGGTCGTCAGAACCGTCGGTACGGCCTGAACGAAGTCGGCGTAGGCGCTTTCAAGGCCGTGCTCGTAGGTGTCGAGGCCGCCCATTTCCTCCTCGGGAGTGACGCGGAGACCGACGGTCTTTTTGATTATCGTGAAGATTATGAGCATCGTCACCGTCGTCCACGCGAGAATTGCCGCGATGCCAAGAACCTGAATACCGAACTGGCGCAGACCGCCGCCGTAGAACAGGCCGCCGTCCACGGCAAGAAGGCCGGCCGCGAGCGTACCCCAGATGCCGTTGGCGAAATGAACCGCCACCGCGCCGACGGGGTCGTCGATATGAAGCTTGTTATCCATGACCTCGACAACAACGACGACGAGTATGCCGGAAACCGCGCCCACCACAATCGAGCCGAGGGCGTCGAGCCGAGCGCAGCCGGCGGTTATGCCGACAAGACCCGCGAGCGAGGCGTTAAGCGTCATGGAAACGTCGGGCTTGCCGTACTTTATCCAAGTGAAAATCATCGTCACGCAGCAGGCGACCGCCGGAGCGATGGTGGTGGTGACGAAAATGGAGGCGAGGCCGCCGACGCCGTCGAGCTGAGTGGCGGCGGCTCCGTTGAAGCCGTACCAGCCGAACCACAGAATGAAGCAGCCCAATGCGCCGAGCGTCAGGCTGTGGCCGGGAATGGCCTTGGCCGTGATTTTGCCGGTTTTGGCGTCCTTAACATACTTGCCGATACGCGGCCCGAGCATGGCCGCGCCGATAAGGGCGGCCGTTCCGCCGACGGTGTGTATCGCGGCGGAGCCGGCGAAGTCGATAAAGCCGAGCTTCGCGAGCCAGCCCTGCGAGTTCCACACCCAGCCCGCCTCGATGGGGTATACCACAAGGCTGATTGCGCCGCTGTAAATGCAGTAGGAGATGAATTTTGTTCTTTCAGCCATCGCGCCCGAAACGATTGTCGCGGCGGTGGCGCAGAACACAAGGTTGAACACGAAGCTCGACCATTCAAAGTTGGCGTAATCGGTGAATATGCCGAGATTGGGCACGCCGAACAGGCCCATCACGTAATCCTCGCTCATCATAAGCCCGAAGCCCAGCAAAATGAAAACCACCGTGCCTATGCAGAAGTCCATAAGGTTTTTCATTATGATGTTGCCCGCGTTCTTCGCGCGGGTGAAGCCGGCCTCGACCATAGCGAAGCCGCACTGCATGAAGAACACCAGCGCGGCGCCGATAAGGAACCACACCGCGTAAACCTCGGTTCCCACCGTTTCGTGAACCAAGCTTACAATTTCTTCGTTCATAAAAAATTCCTCCTTCCGGCATTTAAGCCGAACAAAATTAATAAAATATAGCGCGCTCCCACACCCCGACGGGGGCTTTGGAGTACGCCATTGTACCATATAACAAAGTATGCCGCGAAGCCCGTTCTGTTTCCTCCGCGGCAAAAAGAAAAAGGCGCGGCAGAAATTGAATCAACTCCACAGCGCCTTTGCTATGCGTTTATAATAGCGCAAAAGCCGCGAAAAGTCAATACTTTTTTTGTCGAAAAACCATTTTTGGTAAAATCGCATATAATTTACAATTTGTTCATCTTTTCTTTTCTACAGATTTTACAAAACGGTTTCACGAATTTAGCGGCGGTATTAATTGAAAATTGCTTTGTTGTCGAAACCCCTTGACAAACGCCGGGTTTTCAATTAAAATAGATTAGAAACAACGGCGTTTCGGTTTTTTTGTCGTACCGAAACGCCCATTTTATTTTTATATGCGCTCTTGCGCGGAGAGGATGGTTTTCAATGCTTGAAAAGGAAGGAAAGGTTCGCATACCGGCGGGCTGCGCCATATCGGGCATCTTTTCAAAAAGCGGAAAAAAGATAAACGGCGAAAGCATCATCAAGTCCATATCCATCATGCACGACAGGAGCAACGGCCTCGGCGGCGGCTTCGCGGCCTACGGCATATATCCGCAGTATAAGGACTATTACGCCTTTCACGTTTTCTATAACAACGACGCCGCCAAGGAGAGCTGCGAGGATTTTCTCGACAAGCACTTCGACATCGTAAACCTCAGCCGTATCCCTATCCGGCCCCACAAAAACATCACCGACGTTCCCCTTATATGGCGCTATTTCGTAACCCCGCGCCCCACGCGGCTGGCCGCCAGCCAGCTTGACGAAAAGGAATTCGTGGCCCGCTGCGTGTTCAGGATAAACACGCAGATAGACGACGCTTACGTGTTCTCCTCCGGCAAGGATATGGGCGTGTTCAAGGCCGTGGGCTTTCCCGAGGACGTGGGCGAGTTTTACAGGCTCGAGGAATACGAGGGCTATTGCTGGACCTGCCACGGCCGCTACCCCACGAACACCCCCGGCTGGTGGGGCGGCGCGCACCCCTTCGCCATGCTGGACTATTCCATCGTCCACAACGGCGAGATTTCGTCCTACGACGCGAACCGCCGCACGGTCGAGATGTACGGCTACAGCTGCACGCTTTTGACCGACACCGAGGCCATCACCTACATTCTCGACTACCTTGTGCGCAAGCAGGGCCTTACGCTGACCGAGGCCGCCAACACCATCGCCGCGCCGTTCTGGTCAACCATAGCCAAGCTGCCCCGGCCCGAGCGCGAACGGCTGACCTTCCTGCGCAACAAGTACAGCGGCTGTCTGATAACCGGCCCCTTCTCGATACTTCTGGGCTTCGAGGGCGGCATGATGGCCCTTAACGACCGCCTTAAGCTCCGCAGCATGGTAATCGGCGAAAAGGGCGATATGGCCTATGTGGCCAGCGAGGAAAGCGCCATACGCGTTATCGAGCCCGACCTTGACAAAATCTGGGCCCCGCGCGGTGGCGAACCCGTCATCTTCACGCTGAACGACGGAGCCTTGGTCTAAACCGAGAAAGCGAGAAAGGAAGATCAGTAAATGGCAATAAATTACTTTTACCCGGAATACGAGGTGGCCCGCGACGCCAACAAG
>CANRER010000063.1 GCA_947629615.1 uncultured Clostridia bacterium
GCTGATAACAGGGTCCCGCAAAGACGGCGAAGCCTGCTCCGACGCCGTCCGTTCTGCGCAATTTTTTTGGACGGCCCCGTGCCCCCCGAGTTACAGAGCGAGGTTTTTTACAGCCTCTTTCTACTTCTCTTCCTCAGCTGAGGGTTCACTTGCCGGTTCAGCTGCCTCGCCTGCGGCGTCCTCGGCCGGACTGCCGCCGGCAAGCTGCTCCTCCATCTCCTCCTGAGTGACGGGATCGTCCTCAACCCTCACGCGGGATACCTCGGTGGCAAATTTTTCACCCTTGGGGCCGTCCTGCACGGTCATCAGCACCGCGTCGCCGGGCTTGACAAAGTCCACGCAGTTCAGACCGTTGCCGTCGAGAATGTAGGTGGTTATCTTATTGTAGGTGTTTACCGTAATGTCCTTAAGGCTTATGGCAAGCACCCAGCCGGCCACGCGGCCGCCGTCAAGATAGTCTCCCTTCATGAATATCTCGTGGTATTCTCCGAGCTCGTCCTCGCTCGGCAGTTCGTCGCCTACGCTCGCCTCGGTGACGGGGCCGTGCTCCTCCACGCTGCCGTCCGGTATAAGCTCGGTATTTTCCTTGTTTTCGTATGCCAGCTCGTTTTTCGGCAGCGCGGGCTTGTCCTCGCCGCAGCCGAAAAGAACAGCGGCAAGCAGCAGCGCAATTAAAAGCGAAAATTTTTTCAACTGAAAACCTCCCTTTTTTATATCATACCACAATGAATAATTTTTTTCAACAGAAAAATACTATTCTTATAAAAAATGGCCAACAGCCACAAGAAAGGAAGAACAAGCATGGAAATGAAAGTATCGGCCTTATTTGATACCGACGCCGATCTCGACGCCGCGCGCGACGCGGCTTGCCGCGGAGGAGCCGAGGCCGAGAGCATAAGCGTCTGCCGCGCGCGGGAGCAGGCCGGCTTTAACGGAAAAAACACTCTTATGTGGACGGCCGCCGGAGCAGCCGCCGGAACGGTGATAGGACTTGGCTCTCTCGCGCTGGAGAGCTTTGGCGTGGTTTCGACGGCAGGCCCCCTCGCCGGACTCATCAGCGGAGCCGTCATCGGCGCGGTTATTGGCGGCTTTGTTGACAGCGGCCGCACCGAACCGCCGGAAAAGTGGCTTTTCACCGTCAATACCGACGAGAACGGCGCGGGCTCGATAGTCCGTCAGCTACGCCGCTGCGGCGGGGAAAACGTGTCGGTGGACTGAGTTTCCGTGCGGCTCATAAATCAAAAGGGCCGCACAAAGCCTTGCCTTCTCCTTGGGGAGAAGGTTGCGCGAGAGCAGCGAGCGACGGATGAGGGGTCGGCGTACGACGTATATACAATAATATCCCGCGGAGCGCCGAATCGGCGCTCCCTACGAGGCTATACCCCTCAGGACAAAGGTTCATAAACATGCAGAAATCCGCTCTTTCGAGCGGATTTTCCACATTAATTCATCAATTCATAATTTTTTATATAGAGCTTGACACTTATACAAATCCATTAAGCCCTTGAACGGTCTGCGCGTATTTTTTTACGGCCCCTTTGCTATTGCAGCAGCTTTCCTTCCTTACGCCGTTGAAGATAGCTCTTTATCTCCTGCATGACCTGCCCGTGCAGCAAAATTACCGCGAACAGGTTGGGAATAGCCATAAGGCCGTTGAAGGTATCGGAAATATTCCACACCAAATCAAGCTGGCTGAGGCAGCCGACCATTATCATAAGAATGAAAATCACCTTATATACGGGCACTGCCTTTATTCCGAACACGTACTGAATACCGCGCTGACCGTAATACGACCAGCCGAGTATCGTGGAGAAGGCGAACAGCGCAAGGCTTATGCTGATGAATATCGCGCCAATCTGCCCGAAGGTCTGCGAAAAGGCGGCGGAGGTGAGCGGAGCGCCGGAAAGCGTGGCGCCGGTTTTATCGAGCAGCAGCTCGCCGGCCTTGTTGGCGGGAGCGCCCAGCTCGGGATTGTATACGGTTGTGAGAATGGAAAGGGCGGTGATGGTGCAGATAACTATGGTGTCGGCGAACACCTCGAATATGCCCCACATACCCTGAACCACGGGCTCCTTAACGTCGGAGGCGGAGTGAACCATTACCGAAGAACCGAGGCCGGCCTCGTTGCTGAACACGCCGCGGGCTATGCCGAAGCGCATGGCCTGCGCCACGGTGAAGCCGAGGAAGCCGCCGCCGGCGGCCTTAAAGTTGAAGGCGCCGCGGAAAATCATCGCGAACGCGCCGGGAACGGCCTTGATGTTGACGAGAATTATCGCAATTCCGCCGACTATGTAGAAAATAGCCATAAAGGGTACGATTTTTTCGGTAACTTGGGCTATTCTCTTAATGCCGCCGATGATAACGAGGGCGGCGAACACCATTATAACTATCGCCACGGCAAACTTGGGAACGCCGAAGGTGTCGTGAACGGTGGTGGCTATGGAGTTGCCCTGGCTCATGTTGCCGATACCGAACGAGGCGAGAATGCAGAAGCAGGAGAATATCATCGCCAGCCACTTCATATTGAGGCCGCGGTCCATATAAATCATCGCGCCGCCTACCCAGTCGCCCTTTTCGTCCTTATAGCGGTACTTTATGCCCAGCACGTTCTCGGTGAAGTTAGTCATCATGCCGAGAAAGGCGCTCAGCCACATCCAGAATATGGCGCCGGGGCCGCCGCTGACGATGGCCGTGGCCACGCCGGCAATGTTGCCGGTGCCGACAGTTGCCGCGAGGGCCGTGGAAAGGGCCTGAAACTGGCTGATAGCCCTTTTATCGTCCGTTTTGCGGACGCTCTTTTTCTTGAATATGGCGAGAATGGTTTCGTCGAACCAAAGCTTGAACTTGGAAACCTGGAACACGCCGCTGCGCACGGTGCAAAGCAGCCCCACCAGCAGGAACACCACCAGCATGACCGGCCCCCAGACGAAGTTGTTTATCGTAGTGTTGACCTTTTCAACAACCTCGACAAATTTGTCCATGTCGTTTTCCTCCTCTTTTTTGGGATTTAAGATTTAACAATTATATCATAAGGCGGAAAAATTTTCAACAGGATTTTGGCCTATTTATGATAAAAAATTTTCATTATTCTTATCCCTCGGCGTCCTCGCTTCCCTCGAGATGCTCCTTGCCCCAGCGGCAAAGCTCCATCATTATGGGCGAAAGGCTTTGCCCCATTTCGGTTAGGGAATACTCGGTGCGCGGCGGCACCACGGGGTACACCGTCCGCATAACAAGGCCGTCGCGCTCCAGCTCGCGGAGCTGCTGCGTCAGCATTTTGGCCGTGGCCTGCGGCACCAGCCGCTGAAGCTCGGAAAAGCGCAGCTTTCCGCCGATGAGATGCCAAAGGATTATGGCCTTGTACTTTCCGCCTATCATTCCGATGGTGTGTTCGATAGGGCAGTTATAGCCCTCGCATACGCAGCAGGTTTGCATAATATGGCCCTCCGCTTCATAGTATCTTTTTGGATAGTATATTACAATAAAGTGCGTTCTTGATTTTTGGAAAACTCTATGCTATGATTATATCACGGCCCGGGAAATATTTCAAGGGCCAAGGCATAAATATTTTCCCTCTCGGAAAAATATTCTTGAAAGGGGAAATATTTATGATAAGAACCGATTTGGCCGTAGAGGCCAACGAAATGCACGGCGAGGGCGTTCCCGGCGTCGTCAGCAGAACCGAAAACCGCGGTGGAGCCGAGGTTACGACGGTGGAGATTACCACCCCCGAGGGGGCCGAAAGGCTGAAAAAGCCCATGGGCGTTTACGTAACCGTCGAGATTGAGGACGCCGAAAGTCCCGACGGCCGCCGCGCCGCCGCCGAGAGTCTGGCCGGCGAGCTGAAGCTGATGATGGAGGGCAAAAACGCCGAGCGCGTGCTTGTGGTGGGCCTCGGCAACGACCATATAACCCCCGACAGCGTGGGCGTGGCCGCGGCGGAGCAGATTTTCGTCACAAGGCATTTGCGCGAGCTTATGCCTGAGGAGTTCGGCTCGGCCCGCGAGGTAAGCGCGATTGCGCCGGGCGTGCTGGGATTGACGGGCATTGAAACGGGCGAAACCGTGCGCGGCGTTATCGACAAAATTTCACCCACGCTCATAATCGCCGTGGACGCGCTGGCGTCGCGCTCGATGAAGCGCATAGGCCGCACGCTTCAGCTCACCGACACGGGCATAAGCCCCGGCAGCGGGGTGGGCAACAGCCGCAGGGAGCTTTCCGAAAAGACGCTCGGCGTGCCGGTCATCGCCGTGGGCGTGCCTATGGTGGCCGACGCCGCCACCGTGGCCGACGACGCCATCGGTATGCTGCTATCGCGTATGCGCGAGGAGGCCGGCGAAAAGCTGCTCGATTTGCTGCGCTCGATGGAGGAAAACGACCGCTACGCCATGATATACGAGGCGCTCGAGCCGCGCTCGGCCAACATGATTGTCACCCCCAAGGACGTGGACGCCATCGCCGACCGCGTGGCCGAGGTGCTGCGCGAGGGGATAAACCTTGCTCTGCACGGCGATAAATACGAAATGTTTTACTGATTTGCGCAAAAGTTCAAATTTGCTCTTGCATAAGGGGCGGATTTGTGCTATGATATATGAATTGGAAAGAGGTGTTACAAAGTGGTTTATTTTGACAATGCAGCCACCACGAGAGTCAAAGAGGAAGTGCTGGAGGCCATGCTGCCCGTTTTTACCGATAATTTTGGCAATGCCTCCTCCACATATACCACCCCCGGCCAAAGGGCCAGAAAGGCCCTGTCCGACGCGAGAAGGACAGTCGCCGCCGCCCTTAACGCCGAGGAAAGAGAGATATTCTTCACCGGCGGGGGGAGCGAGTCCGACAACTGGGCCATAAAGGGCTACGCGCTCAAGAACAAGAGCAAAGGAAACCACATCATAACCACGGCGGTGGAGCATCACGCGGTGCTTCACACCTGTGAATTTCTTGAAAAGCACGGCTTCGAGGTGACGTACCTCCCCGTTGACGAGGAGGGCGCGGTTTCGGCCGAGCAGGTGCGCGCGGCCATCAGGCCCGACACCCTGCTTGTTTCGGTGATGTTCGCCAACAACGAGATAGGCACGATAAATCCTATCGCCGAAATCGGCGCGGTCTGCCGCGAAAAGGGCGTGGCCTTCCACACTGACGCTGTGCAGGCCGTGGGCGCGGTGCCGATAGACGTGAAGGCCATGAACATTGATATGCTGTCGGCCTCGGGCCACAAATTCCACGGCCCCAAGGGCATAGGCGTGCTGTATATCAAAAAGGGGCTTCGGCTCGACAACCTTATCCACGGCGGGGCGCAGGAAAACGGCCGCCGCGCCGGCACCGAAAATATCCCCGGGGCGGTGGGGCTGGCGAAGGCGCTCAGCATCGCGGTGGAAACCATGGAGGAAAAGACGGCCAAGCTCACCGCCATGCGCGATAAGATAATCGATACCATTCTCGCCGAGGTCCCGTACGTCCGCCTCAACGGGCCGCGGGAAAACCGCCTGCCGAACAATGTGAGCATCTGCTTCCGCTACATCGAGGGCGAGTCGCTTCTTCTGAGCCTCGACATGAAGGGCTTCGTCGTTTCCAGCGGCAGCGCCTGCACCTCGGGCTCGCTCGACCCCTCGCACGTGCTGCTGGCCATAGGCCTCCCCCACGAGATAGCCCACGGCTCCATGCGAGTGAGCCTCAGCGGCGAGAACACCATGGAGGAGGTAGACGCTTTTTTGGCCGAGCTTCCGCCGATAGTAAGGCGACTTAGGGAAATGTCGCCATTATTTGAAGGAGTTGAGAAATAATGTACAGTGAAAAGGTTATGGAGCATTTTGCCAACCCCCGCAACGTGGGCGAGATAGAGGATGCCAACGCCGTGGGTACGGTGGGCAACGCCAAGTGCGGCGATATTATGAAAATGTACATGAAAATCGAGGACGGCGTAATCAAGGACGTCAAGTTCAAAACCTTCGGCTGCGGCGCGGCCATCGCCACAAGCTCGATGGCTACCGAGCTCGTTAAGGGCAAAACCATCGAGGAGGCGCTCGAGCTTACGAATAAGGCCGTTATCGAGGCTCTGGACGGGCTTCCCCCGGCAAAGATACATTGCAGCGTTCTGGCCGAGGACGCCATTAAGGCCGCCATTGTGGATTATTATAAGCGTCAGGGCCTCGAGCCTCCGGCCGGGCTTTGCTCCGGCGATTGTGACGCCTGCGCGCACGGCCATGACCATGTGATGGAATAGGGGCCGTTTTGGCCGAAGGCTTTAATTTTGGATTATTAATGCAGGAAATCCGCTCGTTACGAGCGGATTTCTTTTTGCGTTTACGAACTTTTGTTTATAATGCTTTTCCACTATATATACATTTATATATACATTCGCGATTCGCGGCTATGCGCGGGCGGCGCGGAGAGAGGCCGAGCGGACGGTATTTTTCATCAGCATGGCAATAGTCATCGGCCCGACGCCGCCGGGCACGGGCGTGATGGCGGAGGCGACCTCGCTTACGGCGGCAAAATCCACATCGCCGCAAAGCTTGCCGTCCACGCGATTCATGCCTACGTCGATGACTACCGCGCCGGGCTTAACCATGTCGGCGGTGATGAATTTCGGCTTGCCGACGGCGGCCACGAGTATATCGGCGCGGCGGCAGACCTCGGGCAGATTTTTGGTTTTGCTGTGGCATATAGTGACGGTGCCGTTGCGGTGCAGCAGCAGCATGGCCTGCGGCTTGCCGACAATATTGCTGCGGCCCACGACAACGCACTCCTTGCCCGCGACCTCGATGCCGGTGAGGTCGATAAGCTCCATCACTCCGGCGGGGGTGCAGGGCAGAAAATCAAAATTGCCTATCATTATTTTGCCCACATTCACGGGGTGGAAAGCGTCCACGTCCTTCGAGGGGTCGATTGCGAGCAGCACCCGCTCGCTGTCAATATGCTTCGGCAGCGGAAGCTGCACAAGTATGCCGTCGATGTCCGCGCGGGCGTTCAGCTCGCCGACAAGCGCCAAAAGCTCGTCCTCGCCGGTTTCGGCGGGGAGGGCGTATTCCTCGCTCATTATGCCGCAAACCTCGCAGGCCTTCTTTTTATTGTTTACATAAACGCGGCTGGCCGGGTCGTCGCCGACAATGACTACCGCCAGCCCCGGCTTAACGCCCCTTGCCGTCAGCGCGTCGGCCTCGGCGCGGAGCTCCTCCTTTATTTTGGCCGAGAGGGCCTTTCCGTCCAGAATTTGTGCTGACATTTTTGGTTCTCCTTTCGTTATTTCGCTTTATTTCGGGCTTGATAAGGCATTTTTCGCCAAAGCCGATCAAGTCGCGCCGCCCCGCTTTGATGAGCGCCTCGCGCACAAGCTTGTAATTTTCGGGCCGCGACCACTGGAGCAGCGCCCGCTGCATGGCTTTTTCGTGCGGGTCGCGGGGGACGTAAACCCGCTTCATGGTGCGCGGGTCGAGCCCGGTATAGAACATCGCCGTGCTGAGAGTGCCGGGGGTGGGATAAAAATCCTGCACCTGCTCGGGGTGGAGCTTATTTTCCTTCAAATACAGCGCAAGCTCCACGGCGTCGTTTATGGTGCTGCCGGGGTGGCTGCTCATCAGGTACGGCACAAGGTATTGCTCCTTGCCCGCCGCGCGGCTGACGGCGTAAAACTTGTCCTTGAATTTATTGTAAACCTTCACGCCGGGCTTGCCCATATAGCGCAGCACGTTGTCGCTGATATGCTCGGGCGCGACCTTGAGCTGCCCGCTGACGTGGTGGGCGCAAAGCTCGCGGAAAAACGTGTCGTCTTTATCCGCGAGGCAGTAATCGTAGCGTATGCCGCTGCGGATAAAAACCTTTTTTACCCCCGGTATGGCGCGGAGCTTGCGTAAAAGCTCCACATAGTCGCTGTGATCCACTCTCGCGTTGGGGCAGACCGAGGGGTACAGGCACTGGCGGTCGCGGCAGGCCCCGCTTTTGAGCTGCTTGTCGCAGGCGGGCG
>CANRER010000064.1 GCA_947629615.1 uncultured Clostridia bacterium
AGAATGTTGAATATTGTACTTTCTTTCTGTTTCGCGAAATCCCAAATGGTGTTCTCGCATATCCATTATAACAGATAATTTAAATTCCGGTGAGTACTTCCTAAAAATTTGTCCCTTTTTTGCCATAAAAATATGCACCTCCAAAAGTGTCTAACTTTTGGGGTGCATATCACGTTCGAGCGGATTTTCCTGTACAAATCTTTACTTATAACGGCCCCTAAATCACCGCGTAATTCCGCATGATTATATAGGCCAAATACCCCGCGTAGGCAAGCGTCATAACGGTGCCGGAGGCGCGGCCGAGGCTTTTGTTTTTGAATATCGGTATCGCTGTGAGCAAAATCACCGCGAGGAGTATCGCCGTATCGATAACGATGTCGGGGCTGACGGCTATAGGGCGGATAGCCGTGGAAAGGCCAAGCACAAAGCCCATGTTGAAGATGTTCGAGCCGACCACGTTGCCGACGGAAATGTCGTTTTCGCCCTTTTTGGCCGCGACTACGCTAGTGACAAGCTCGGGCAGCGACGTGCCGACCGAAACGATGGTAAGCCCCACAAGGGCCTCGCTCATGCCCAGCGAAACGGCTATGGCCGAGGCGCTGTCCACAACGAGGTCGCCGCCGATAGCAATTCCCGCCGCGCCGAGGACTATGCACAGCGCGCACTTAAGCGTGCTCATTGAGGAGCCGCCTTCCTCGCCGTCGGTTTCGGCGCGGGACGCGAGCGCGCCGCGAACGGTATAGACGAGGAACACGGCGAAGAACACCATCAGCACAAGGCCGTCGCCGTGCGACATACGGCTTTCGCCGCCGTCCATGAACAGGCAGAGCATGGCGAGCGTCATGGCGGTCATGAAGGGGTAATCCTTTTTAACGATGCTGTCCGAAACGGGCAGCTTGATGAACAGGGCGGAAAGGCCGGCCACCATCAGCAAATTGAAGATGTTCGAGCCGACCACGTTGCCGGCGGCTATATCGTTTTTGCCGGCGAAGGCCGCCGACACGCTGACGGCAAGCTCGGGCAGCGACGTGCCGAACGCCACTATCGTAAGCCCCACGATGACGGGTGGTATTCTGAGCCTGCGCGACACCTCGGACGCGCCGTCCACAAAGGCGTCGGCCCCCTTGATGAGCAGCACAAAGCCAACCACAAGCAAAACGACGTCAATCAAAAGCTTCATTTCGTTTTCCTCCTTTTATGCGGGGGAATATCCGCCGTTAAAAATACAAGACCTTTATTGCAGTATATTCGCTCGCGCGGGAAATATACTGCAATAAAAGTCTTGTTTCTTAATGAGGCCCCGGGCCGAATGGCCGTACTGACGGAACGCTCAACGCATAGCGCAAACTACTCCCTTTTATCACTTAACTTTATTATATCCGTTTCGGCGGCCCTTGTCAAGGGTTTTGTGGAAAATTTTTCAATGCGGCGGGCAGAGCCTCGTAAAGGTAGAGCGAACCGCAAACCACCGTCAGCCGCCCCTTTTCGGCCTTTTTAAGCGCGGCGGAAAGGTTTTCGGCGCACTCGCCCGCTATGCCGAGCTCGCGCGCGAGAGCGGCAAGCTCCTCCGCTTGCATCGAGCGGGGGTTGCTTTCCAC
Source organism: uncultured Clostridia bacterium (assembly GCA_947629615.1). Taxonomy (GTDB): domain Bacteria; phylum Bacillota; class Clostridia; order UMGS1883; family UMGS1883; genus JAFLUQ01. The sequence continues at coordinate 1,599 of CANRER010000064.1, forward strand.
GCGGGTAAAGATGAATTTTGTGTTGGGGGAGTTGAGCAGCTTCAGCGACGAGGCGGCGTCCTTATCCCTCATGCAGGCGAAAACGACGGTGCGCTCCCGCCCCGGGAAATACCTGTCGAGGGCCTTTGCTAGCGCGGCCACGCCGTTGGGGTTATGTGCGCCGTCAAAAATCAGGTTTTCGGCCGCTTCCTCGAGCCGCCCCCTGTGGCGGGCCGAGGCCAAGCCTTGGCGAATACTGCCCTCACCCATGCCGAGGCGCAGCGCGGTTTCGGCGGCAATGGCCGCATTCTCGATTTGGTGCGGCCCGCCGAGGGCGCACTTAAGCTCCATGCCCTTATAGGCGAACCTTTCGCACATACCCTCGTGGCCGAGGCTTTCCGGCGCGGCGGCGAAGGTCAGGCTGTTTCCCGCGAGGGCCGCCCTTTCCTCTATAACGGCGTTGACCTCCGGCTCCTGAAGCAGAGCCACGGTTCTGCCGCCCTTTTTCATTATGCCGCACTTCGCGGCGGCGACCTCGGCGAGGGTTGAGCCGAGGTATTCGCAGTGGTCGAGAGCTATGCGGGTTATAACGGAAATCTCGCTTTTTTCTATGACGTTTGTTGCGTCAAACTCGCCGCCAAGGCCCACCTCCAGTATGGCGACGTCGCAGTTCCTGCGCTTAAAATACTCCATCGCGGCGGCAGTCCACACCTCAAACTGGGTGGGCCGCTTACCCGTCATGCGTTTGACCTCGCCGCAAAAGCCGCCGACGCGCTCGAGCAAAGGCTCTAGCTCGCCGTCGGGTATGTCCTCGCCGCAAACGGCTATGCGCTCATTCACGCGGATAAGATTGGGCGAGGTGTAACGCCCTACGCGTAGGCCCGAGGCGGTGAAAACCGCGTCCAGCATGGCGCAGACCGAACCCTTGCCGTTCGTTCCGGCCACGTGGACGAACCTCATTCCCCGCTGTGGGTCGCCCATCAGTCCGAGCAGGGCGGCTATGCGCCCGAGCCCAAGATCGTAAACCGTTTGAAAGCTGTTGGCGTATTTAACAAAGTCGCTCATTTTATTCGCCTCTTTGGTTTTCAGTATCTGTCCATATATCTGCCAAGGTACCTATCCATCAGCCACACGCCCACGGCGCGAACCGGGAACATCACTGCGGCCTGCGTCAGCCTTTCCGCGAATATGACCCACGCGCCCTTGCGCATGAGCGCCGCGAGCGCCAGCGGCATAGCCGCCAAGTCAACCACGACCGTCACCGCCAGCATACACAGGGCCGCGCGGCCGAGGCCAATCCTTTTTTTGTAACGGAACAGGCCCATGATAAGCCCGAAAATCGCCTTGCAGCCGGTTATCGGCAAAAAGGGAGCCTGCCCGGTCATAGGCGTGCCGATGACGTCGGCGACGGCATAGGCCGCGCCGCTCCAGAGCGGGCCGAACATTCGGCCTATCGCGGCGATGGGCAGAAAGCCGAGGTCGTAGCGCGTGGAGCCTATCTGCGGCCAGCCCAAAAGGCGGAGCGCCACGCTGAGCGCGGTCAGCGCGCCCGTAAGAACGACAGTGCGGACGGGAATTTGCGATTTTTGTTCCATAAAAAACACCATCCTTTCTGTAAATATTACTACAAAAAGGATAGTGTCGTCGTCGGCGCGGACAAAGCCCGCCCCGCCGAGGCGGGGATAATATTCTTCTCGTAGCAACGGAATGCGGGCCCCGCACCGCGAGCAAGCTCTTCGTAGGGAGGACAACTTCCCGTCCCTCCCTCACTTAACGCGCGGAGTCCTACTTTGCAAGAAAGATAATACCATATAAAGGCCGATTTGTCAAGACATTTCGGCTATTTTGTCAAGAATTATGCAGGCCGTTTCGCGCGGGTCGGTTTTGGAGGCGTCCACGGTCAGGTCGCAGTTTTGGTAGTACGGCTCGCGCAGGGCCATAAGCTCCGCCACCTGCTCGGGAGTTTTGCCGCGCAAGAGGGGGCGGCTCCTGTCGCCCGCGGTGTTGCGCAGTACCTTGCCTACGTCCGTCTTTATCCGCACCACGCGGCAGTTTTCGCGCAGCAGGTCTATGTTTTCGCGGCGCAGTACGGCGCCGCCGCCCAAGGCTATCACCGCGCCGGATCTCCCGGCCAGCTCGGCTATGCAGCGGCTTTCCATGTCGCGGAAGCCCGCCTCGCCGACCTCGGCAAAAATTTCGGGTATGGGCTTGCCGGCCTTTTTGACTATGTAATCGTCGCAGTCGATGAACTCCGCCGCGCACATCTGCGCCAGCTCGCGGCCAACCGCGCTCTTGCCGCAGCCCATGAAGCCCGTCAGCGCGACGGAGCGCTTCAGCTCCACGCGGCGCAGCAGCTCCTCGACGGCCTCCTCGCCGGGGGCCATGCCCGTGAAAAGCTCGAACGCCAGCGCGGCCTGATAAACCAGCATACCTATGCCGCCCACGGTTTTAAGCCCGGCCTCGCGCGCACCCCTAAGGAACACCGTTTCGCGCGGGCAGTAAACTATGTCGCAGACCACACAGCCCTCGCCGAGCCTATCAAAATCGGCGAAGGGGGTTTCGCTGTTCTTCATGCCGACGGAGGTCGCGTTGACCAAAAGGTCGGCCCCGTCGGCGTTGGCGGCGGCCCTCACCCTGCCGGGGAAGCGGGCGGCAAGCTCCGAGGCGAGCCGTTCTGCCCGCTCGCGGGTGCGGTTTATTATCCTGAGTTCGGCCGCCCCGTTTTGCAGCAGTCCCACGGCCACGGCCCGAGCGGCCCCTCCCGCGCCGAGCAGCGCGGCTTTTTTGCCGGCGGCGCTTACGCCCTCGCGGCGCAGGCAGGCGATGAAGCCCGGAGCGTCGGTGTTGTAGCCCCTTAGACAGCCGTTCTCGTTCACAACGGTATTCACCGCGCCTATGCCGGCGGCGTAGGCGTCCAGCCTGTCACACAGGCGGAAGGCCTCCTCCTTGTGGGGGATAGTCACGTTAAGCCCGCGTATGCCGAGAGCCCTCATTCCGTCCAAAGCCCTCGGCATGGCCCCCGGCTGTACGGGATAGGCGGAATAGAAATAATTAAGCCCCAGCTTTTCGATAAGGCGGTTATGCAGCTCGGGCGATATGGAGTGGGTCACCGGCCAGCCGACAACGCCCAGCGGAACGGTTTTTGCGTTTATGTTCATGGAAGGCTCCTTTCGCCCCGAGGTCAGCGCCCCGGGAACCGCTTTTTTATGATTTTGAGCAAAGGCGCTTCGCAAAGCCGCTTGAGGGCGATAAAAGCCCCCTCGCCGCCCTTGTGGATAGGCCTTAACAGCACGGCGTAACAACCCGCGCGGCGCGCGCCCCATACGTCGGTGAAAATTTGGTCGCCGATGGCGGCGGTGCGCTCGGGCGGGAGGCCCAGCCTTTCGGCGGCCAGCCTGTAGCCGCGCGCGGCGGGCTTCATCGCGTTGGGGACAAAGTCGCCCACGCCGAGCTTTTCGCAAAACGGCTTGACGCGGCCGCCGTTGTTGTTCGACACCACGCACATACCTATCCCCTCGCGGCGGTATTCGTCGAGCAGGGCAAGCACCCTTTCGTCGGGGTCCGGCACATTGTGGCCGATGAGGGTGTTGTCGATGTCGAGAATAACTCCGCCGAGGCCGCGTTCCCTGAGGTAGGCGGGCGTTACGTCGAGTATTGAATTAAGGTAATCGTCGGGAAAAAGATTTTTCATTCCGCGCCCTTCCTTTTATGCACAGCTCGGGGCGGCCGTCGGCCGCCCCGAATACGTTCGCGAATTTTAATCCAGATACCCCTTGGCCGCCAACAGCTCCGCGAGCAGAACGCCGCCGCCCGCCGCGCCGCGCAGCGTGTTATGGCTCATGGAAACGAGCTTGTAGTCGTACTGGGCCGACTCTCTCAGCCTCCCGCAGCTTATCGCCATGCCGCCGTCAATCTCGCGGGCGGTCTTTATCTGAGGCTGATCCGGACTGTCCTTTTCGGTATAAACGTGGATAAACCGCTCGGGCGCGTGCGGAAGGCGCAGCCGCTGCGGCTCGCCCTCGTACTCGGCCCAAAGCCGCTCTATCTCCTCGACGGAGGGCTTTTCAACGCCGTCCCTGAACGAGAAGAAAATCGCCGCCGTATGCCCGTCGGACACAGGCACGCGGTAGGTTTGGCACTCGATGCTCATTTCGTCGGAGGGAACTATCTCGCCGCCCTCGACATGGCCGAGTATCTTGCCGGGCTCGACCTCGGACTTCTGCTCCTCGCCGCCTATGTAGGGGATGAGGTTATCGACCATTTCGGGCCAAGTGTCAAAGGTCTTGCCCGCGCCGGAAATGGCCTGATAGGTCGTCACAAGGGCCTTGGCGACGGGGTATTTCATATTTATCACCGCGAGCGCAGGCAGGTACGACTGGAGCGAGCAGTTGCTTTTCACGGCAACGAAGCCGCGCTTTGTTCCAAGCCGCTTGCGCTGGGCGGGGATTATCTCGAGATGGCCGGGGTTTATCTCGGGGATTATCATAGGCACGTCGGGGGTGTGGCGGTGGGCCGAATTGTTCGATACCACCGGGCATTCGGCCTTGGCGTATCGCTCTTCAAGGGCGCGAATTTCGTCCTTTTTCATATCCACGGCGCAAAAAACAAAGTCCACCATAGCGGCGATTTTTTCCACGTCCGCCACGGCGTCCATAACCGTCATATCAGCCACCGAGGCGGGGATTTCCTCGCTCATGGCCCACTTTTTGCCCACGGCCTCGCCGTAGGGCTTGCCGGCGCTCCGAGGGGAGGCCGCCAACGCCGTTATCTTAAACCACGGGTGGTCGTGCAGCAGGGTAACAAACCGCTGCCCCACCATGCCCGTGGCCCCGATGATACCAACCTTGTAGCTTGACTTCATTAAAATATCAACACCTTTTTTTATTATAGCAGACCGAAGAAGCGGAAGCGGAGGCAGACCGCCGCCGCGCACAGCAGCACGAAAAGCGCTATCGCAACCACGGTGAACACCGTGAGCGTTTTCTTTTCGATTTTGCCGCCGTTAGACAAAAACGAGAACACCTGCGTCATTATAAAAATGATGATGAGGCTGATATAAACGAGCGCGTAAGCCTTGTCGGCGCCCATGTTGCCGCAGTACTGTATCACCATCGCGCTCCACAGCACATACAGGAACATCGCGCAGTAGGTGAACATTCCCTTGTTTTCCTTATACGCCCCGAGGGCCGCGCAGGCCATAGCCCCCACTATGCCGCCCCAGAAAAGTATCTGGATAAAGCCCTGAGCGCCAAGCACCGTTTCCGAGCTTTTGCTCATATTCTGAAGGAACAGCATAAGGAAGGCGTAAAGTATCGTTATTATCGTCAGCGTGACAAGGCGGCTGCCAAGCCTTTCCGCCTCGGCATGGCGGCGAATGTCGGCGTCGTCGTTCTTTTTCATTTTTGAAGCCATGAGGCTCCTCTCCTTTCGTGCGGGAAGCTCGTATGTTCTTTGATATTATATGTTGTTTTCGCCCCGCGAAAACACTCCGCTCTTATATTTTATCCTAAAATCCTTACAAAGTCAAGAAGTTTAGGAAAATTTTCGCAATAAGTATAGACAAATTAATATTTTTGTGACATAATATATGTGAAATAATTAACCGATGGACATACACGGAGGAATTGCAATGAAAAGAACCACCGTAAAGGAGCTTTACCGCCACACCCCCGCCGAGGGAGAGCGGGCGCGGGTTTCCGGCTGGGTGCGCAGCGTGCGCGGCAACGGGGCTTTCGCCTTTATATCACTTAACGACGGCAGCTTTTTTGAAAGCCTGCAAATTGTGGCCGAAAAGGAGCGCCTTGAAAATTACGCCGAAATAGCCGCCCAAAACGTGGGCGCGGCCCTCACCTTCGAGGGCGAGATACGCCTTACGCCCTCGGCCCGCCAGCCCTTCGAGCTGAACGCCGAGGCGGCGTGGGTGGAGGGCGGCTCCACGCCGGATTACCCGCTGCAAAAAAAGCGCCACAGCAACGAATTTTTGCGCACTATAGCTCACCTCCGCCCGAGGACGAACCTGTATTCGTCGGTTTTTCGCGTGCGCGGGCTGCTGGCCTACGCCATACACCGCTTCTTTAACGAGCGCGGCTTCGTTTACGTCCACACCCCCATCATAACCACGAGCGACTGCGAGGGCGCGGGCGAAATGTTTCGCGTGACTACGCTCGACCCGGCCTCGCCCCCGCTTACGCCGGACGGCAGGGCCGACTTTTCAAAGGACTTCTTCGGCAAGGCCGCCGGGCTCACCGTGAGCGGCCAGCTAAACGCCGAAACCCACGCGCTGGCCCTCGGCAGCGTGTATACCTTCGGCCCCACCCTCCGCGCCGAACACAGCAACACTCC
>CANRER010000065.1 GCA_947629615.1 uncultured Clostridia bacterium
TATCGCTTGTTTCGATTTAAGAAATCGAAACGCGGCTCACCTCGCTGTTCCTCCTTCTCCCCACAAATCCGGCTCCGCCGTCTTTGCGGGGGCCCCATACGGCTGAAAAGCAATCGGTTAATACGCAAAAATCCGCTCGTAACGAGCGGATTTTCGTTATTTTAAGCCCTTGAACTATGAACGAAAATCACCCTCGGCGTACCTATGTACGCCGTCGGGAGTGCTTGCTCGTCGGCTAAAGCCTCCTGCGCGAGCTTGATTTTCGTCCATTCTGCACGATTTTTTCGGCCGGCCCCCGTGCTCCCACACTACAGGGCGAGTTTTTTCAACTTCTTTTGCGATGATTTTATGTATCTACTTAAAAGCCCTTTAGGAAGCTCGGCACGTCAAGCATATCGTCGCCGTTTTTCTTTTTTATTGCCCCGCCGGAAAAGAAGTCGTCCTTCTTATTTTCATTGGCGTTCGCAAGCCCGGTGGCGATAACGGTAATGCGGATTTCGTCCTCAAGCTCGGGGTCGATGGCGGCGCCGAAAATAACGTTGGCGTCGTCGGCTACGGCCTGACGGATAACGGTGGCCGCCTGATTAACCTCGTAAAGGTTCATATCGGGGCCGCCCACAAAGTTGATAAGCACGCCGGTCGCGCCCTCGATAGAGGTTTCGAGCAGAGCGCTCTTGATAGCCTCCTGCGCGGCCTTTTCGCTGCGGTTTTCGCCGCTCGCGCTGCCGATGCCCATATGGGCGAGGCCCGCGTCCTTCATAACGGTAGTAACGTCGGCGAAGTCCACATTTATAAGGCCCGCTTGGGTGATGAGGTCGGCTATGCCGCCCACGCCGTGGCGAAGCACCTCGTCCGCGCTTAAAAACGCCTCCTGCAAGGTCGTTTTTGGGTTGCTTATATCAAGAAGCTTGTCGTTGGGAATTACAATGAGAGTATCCACGTTGCCGCGAAGCTGCTCGATGCCCTCCTCGGCCTGCACCATGCGGCGGCGGCCCTCAAACGCGAAGGGCTTTGTGACGATGGCGACCGTAAGAATATCAAGCTCCTTGGCGGCGGCGGCGACAATGGGAGCCGCGCCGGTGCCTGTGCCGCCGCCCATACCGGCGGTGACGAACACCATGTCCGCGTCCTTGATGAGCTGAAGAATTTCGTTCTTGGATTCCTCGGCGGCCTTACGCCCGATTTCGGCCTTGCCGCCCGCGCCCTGCCCCTTTGTCACCTTTTCGCCTATCTGAAGCTTGTGGGTGGCTTGGCTGTGGGAAAGCGCCTGCTTATCGGTGTTTATGGAAACAAACTCCACATCGCGGATACCCGCGTCCACCATGCGGTTGACGGCGTTGTTGCCGCCGCCGCCCACACCTATGACCATGATCTTCTGAGCCGCGCTGAGCTCGTCCGCATATTCCATTCTCATCGGGGGATTCCTCCTATCGTATTTTTAAGTCATTAGCATATTCAGATAAATTCATTATACAACAAAATTATAATTTGTTCAATAGCAAAATGTGAAATTTTTATATTTTTTTTAATCATTTTTAGGGTTATATGTCATACGCTCGAGGTCGAGCGAACCCACAGCGTCCTCGCCGAGCTGCTCGGCCATAATAGCCTTGAAGCTTTTCAGCTTGAAGCCGAGCTCGTCGGCCGCGCCGAGGCTGAGCCTGAGCCCTTCGCCGTAGAGCATGGTCACGTTGTCGTAAAGGCTCATATCCACGTAGGAAATGTCGCGGCATATGTCGTCGCAGAGAAATTCGCCGAGCAGGCGGAACAGCTTTTCCGCCTTGACTTCGTCCGAAAATTCGATGGTTTTGCCTAATTTATACTGCATTTTACCCATACCGACGATGAGCGGCCTGTCCACCGCGCGGCCCGCCGCGGAGGCTTCGTCCTCCTCGGGAGCGGCCACGCTGTCGGCCCCGTCGGTATTTTCGTCGGCCTCGTTCGGCTCCTCCCCGTCGGTTTCTTCGGTTTCGTCGGTATCTTCGCTAGCTTCGTCAGCGTCGGCGGGCTTTTTGTCCCCGTCCTTATCCTCATCTTTGGCCTTATCCTTATCCGCCTTTGCGGACGCGGAAGCCGCCGCAATCGGCGCGGCGAAGTCCTCGGGCGCGTCGTAAACGCCGACCACCCTGCCCTCAGCCGAGAGGCCGACAAGACTGCTGCCGTCCAAAACGTAGGCCACGGCGGCCCCCTCCTCGACGGTTATGCTTATGGTGGAGGGCCACACGCGCCTGACCTTGGCCGAGGCCACGCGGCCCAAAGCCTCGACGTTTTTGCGTACTCGCCGAAGGCTGACGTTGAATATACTCCCGCCCTCGACAATGCCGCTGGCGGTGATGATTTCCTCGCGCGAAACGGACTTGTTCCCCCGCACGGAGATGTTTTTTACGTTAAACATGGGCGTGAGCAGAAGCGAGGCGAGGGCGGCCACCGCCAAGCAAGCCGCGATTATCGCCGCCGAGGCCTCCTTTCTGAGCCTGCGCCGTTTTCTTTTGTGAGTTGAAGCCATAGGGACCGCCTCCGCCTTTGTGTTATTCTTGCTTTATTTTCGCGCCTACCGAGCGCAACTCGCCGGCCAGATCCTGATAGCCGCGGGCTATATAATCCACCCCGTGAACGCGGCTCTCGCCGCGCGCGCCGAGAGCGGCCACCACCAGCGCAGCCCCGCCGCGAAGGTCGCCGGCGAAAAGCTCCGCGCCCTTAAGCGCGCCGCCGCGCACCTCGGCCTTCGGCCCGCTGACGCGGATTTCCGCGCCCATGCGCCTTAACTCCGGCACAATACGGAAGCGGTTTTCAAATATGTTTTCAACAATAACGCCCGTTTCGCGCCCGCAGGCCATAACGGCCATAAGCTGGGACTGGCAGTCCGTGGGGAAGCCGGGATAAACCTCCGTGCGCACAACGCCGGGCGAACGAAGCGGGCGGCGCATACGCACGAGCGCCCTGTCGCCCGAGAAGGCAATCTCGGCCCCGCAGCGGGTCAGCGCCTCGGCCACGGCCTCCACGTGCGGGCGGACGACGTTTTCAAGCTCTATTTCGCCGCCGGCCGCAGCCGCCGCGCACATATAGGTGCCGGCAACGATGCGGTCGGGCATGATTTCGTACTCGCAGCCGCCAAGGCGCGGCACGCCCTCGACGCGGATTGTACCCGTGCCGGAGCCGTGTATTTTCGCGCCCATCGCCGTCAAAAAGCCGCAAAGGTCGGCTATTTCAGGTTCGCGGGCGGCGTTGTTAAGCGTGGTTATCCCCTTGGCGGCGACGGCGGCGAGAATGACGTTTTCCGTCGCGCCGACGCTGGGGAAGTCGAGCCGCAAATCCGCGCCGCGCGGGCGGCCCTCGGCGTATATCATGCCGCCGGAGCTTTCGACGCTGACGCCCATCTCGCGAAAGGCCTTTATGTGCAGGTCTATTGGGCGGCTGCCCAAGCGACAGCCGCCGGGCATGGGCAGCTCGGCCCTGCCGTAGCGGCCCACAAGCGCGCCCAAAAAATTGACGGAGCTTCGCATTTCGCCGGCGGGGCCGGCGTCCAGCCTCCACGACGAGGCCGAGGCGGGATTTACCATAACCACGCCGTCCTCGGCTTCCACGCGGCAGCCGAGCCGCCGCAGTATTTCGAGAGTGTAGCTCACGTCGCTGAGGCGCGGGCAGTTTTTTATAAATACGGCGCCCGAGCCCAGTATGCTTCCGGCGAGAATGGGCAAAACGGCGTTCTTCGCGCCGTAAACGGCGAGCCTGCCGCACAGGGGCGCTCTGCCGGAAACAATATAATCCTCCATCGTGGCACCTCCAAAACATTCTGCTCCATATTATGCCACGACGGGAGCTTTTGTTATAGCGTTATCTTCACAAGCTGCGCCCAGATGGAGGAGCAGGCGTCGCGTATGCCGATTTTCGCGCTACACTCGCGCATTTTTTTGAGGGCGGCAGGGTCGCCGACGGCGGATTTTATCGCCGCGCGAAGGCTTTCGCCGCTGAGCTCGCTTTCGAGCAGCACCCTTGCCGCGCCGTTCTTTTCGAGGTAACGGGCGTTGTATTCCTGATGGTTATGCGCCACGTAGGGGCTGGGTATCAGCACCGAGGCCTTGCCGAGCGCGCCAAGCTCGCTGACGGTTATCGCGCCCGCCCGACAGACAACGAGGTCGGCGAGGGCGAAAATTTCATTCATATTGTGAATGTAGGGCAGAATTTTCACGCCGCTCGGCGCTTCGCCCAAAGCGGCCACGAAGCCCTCGTAGTGCTTTTCGCCGGTCGCGGCGATGAGGTTAAATCCAAGGCCGCCGGCCTTAAGCATGGCGAGCAGCGCGTCGTTGATATGCTCCGCGCCGAGGCTGCCGCCGAAAACCAGAACCACGGGCCTTTCGTCGAAGCCCAGCGAAGCGCGGAGCGCGTCGGTATCGACCTTATCGAAAAGGTCGGGGCGAAGGGGATTGCCCGTAACGACGATGTTTTTCGCCCGCATCATGCTCCGCGTTTCGGGGAAGCTGACGGCGGTGACGGTCGCCCTTTTTGCCAGCATTTTTATGGCGAGGCCGGGGAACACGTTCTGCTCGTGGATAAGAGTGGGTATTTTACGGCGGAAGGCCGCCTTTACCACCGGGGCGCAGACGTAGCCGCCCGTGCCGACAACGACGTCGGGCTTAAAGTCGTCGATTATTTTACCCGCGTCGTTTATGGACGTGAAGTAATTCGCGGCGACCTTGAGGTTTTCAAGGGTGAGCCTGCGCCTTAAGCCCATGACGTTTATCGAGCGTATCTCGAAGCCCTCGCGGGGAACGAGCCTTTGCTCCATGCCGTTCGGCGTGCCCACAAAAAGCGCCTCGGAGCCCTGCTCGCGGGCAAGCGCGGTTTTGGCTATGGCGATGGCGGGATTGATGTGGCCCGCCGTGCCGCCGCCGGATATAAGTAAGCGCATTTAACCGCCCCCTTAGATTTTATTCTGCGTAGTGTAGCGCGAAATGTTCATCAGTATGCCGCAGCCGGCCATCATAATTATCAGCGATGTGCCGCCCGAGCTAAAAAACGGAAGCTGCATACCCGTGGAAGGCAGCACCGAAAGCACAACGCCGATGTTTACCACTACCTGAAGCGCGATTATGACGCTTATGCCGAAGGCGAGGTACATGCCGAAGCCGTCCTTCGCGGAAAAGGCCGTCTGCATACCGCGCACGACGAGCATACCGAAAAGCAAAATCACGATAAGCCCCCCGAAGAAGCCCAGCTCCTCGCACACTATGGCGAAAATATAGTCGTTCTGCGCTTCGGGGAGGTAGCCGTACTTCTGGCGCGACTGGCCGAAGCCCAGCCCCATCAGCCCGCCGCTGCCGACGGAATAAAGCGACTGGAGTATCTGGTAGCCGGTGTCGAGGGGGTCGGCCTCGGGGTGGAAAAGGGCCGTTATGCGCTTAAGGCGGTAGGGTTCGAGTATGGCAAGGGCCGTAACGCCCACCGCCCCGACGCCGCCAAGGCCGATTATGTACTTCCACGGCAGACCCGCCGCGAACAGCATTATAAAGCCGACGCCCGCGATTATGAGCAGGGCGGAAAGATGGCTTTGCAGTACGCAGGCCACGGCCACGGCCAATATGAGCAGCGCGTAAAGCACGACGTTTCTCGGGTTGTTAAGGTCGCGCCGACGCTTGCCCGAAAGCAGCATGGCGAAGTATATCACCAGCGCGAACTTACACAGCTCCGACGGCTGAAAGCTCATGAAGCCGAGGGAAATCTGCCTTGTCGCGCCGTGCGACGCGAAGCCGATGAGCGGCGTGGCGTACATCAAAAGCATTACGGCGAGGAAAATCCAAAAAGCGAAGCGCTTGTAGACGTGGTAATCCACGCGCGACACAAGGAACATGACCGCGAGGCCGATAACGGCGAACCTCGCTTGGCGGATTATGGTTCCGTAAATATCGTCGCTGGCGGTGTTTTGGCTGGCCGAAAACAGCATAACAAGGCCGAAGCACAAAAGTATCAGCACCAGAATGAGCAGCAGGAAATCCACGCGCTCGGTTCGGGAGGGCTTCACAAGAAAAACGGAGCCGCCGCCTTTATTTTTTTTCAAATCGCTTCCCCCTCACAGACCGAAATAGCAGATAAGGCAAAGGACGAGCGTCACGGCGGAAAACACGAGAACCACCTTGGTTTCCTTCCAGCCGCACATCTCGAAATGGTGGTGAATGGGCGTCATTTTGAAAACTCTTTTGCCGGTTTTTTTGAACACGGCCACCTGAATTATAACGCTGAGCGACTCGAACAGGAACACAAAGCCGCCCACGATGAGGAACAGCTCGAGCCCCGGGTCGGCGGCGCAGGCCGCCGCGCCGAGAGCGCCGCCCAAAAACAGGCTGCCGGTGTCGCCCATGAACACCTTTGCCGGGTAAAAATTATAGATAAGAAAGCCGACCGCCGCGCCGACCACGGCCGCCATAACGGCCGAAATGTCGCCCTCGCCCCAATGGCTGCACGCAACGGCGAAGAACAGAGCCGCCACGGTCGTCACCGAAGCGGCGAGGCCGTCGAGCCCGTCGGTGAGGTTGACGCTGTTGCTTGTGGCGAGCAGCACGAGCATAACAAAGGGTATGCTGACCCAGCCGAGGTCGAGCCTCGGGCCGAAGGGTACGAGCGCGGAGCTCTGCCCCTGAACGAAGTACATAAACAGCGCGAAGGCAAGGCTGACGGCGGTTTGAGCGGCAAACTTCTGCGCAGGGGTGAAGCCCTGATTGTGCTTTTTAACGACCTTTATGTAGTCGTCCACAAAGCCGACAAGGCCGAACAGCGCCGCGCAGACGACGACGGCCATTCCCTTCAGGCTGTGGACGAAAACCAAGGACGCGCAAACCACGCCGAGCATCATTCCGAGGCCTCCCATCGTGGGCGTACCCTGCTTTTTGGCGTGCCACACGGGGCCGTCCTCAAGAATACTCTGCCCGAATTTCAGCTTGCGCAAAAACGGTATGAGCAGCGGCATAAAGGCCGCCGTTATAACAAAGCTGATTATAAGTGCGAGGATTGCGGAGTTCATCATCGGTTCCCCCTGTTTACTCTTCTTCTATTTCGCGGACGATTTCCCTCTCGTCCATATGCAGCCTTTCGCGGCCCACAATTTGGTAGGTTTCGTGGCCCTTGCCTGCCAACAGCACAATATCGCCGTCCTTCGCCTCGCGAAGAGCCAGCCTTATGGCCTCGCGGCGGTCGGCCACGGCGGCGTAGGAGCCGCTCATGCCCTTTTTTACGTCGGCCATTATGGCCTCGGGGTCCTCGGTGCGCGGGTTATCGCTGGTTAAAACGGCGAAATCCGAAAGACGCGAGGCTATCTCGCCCATTATGGGGCGTTTCGTTTTATCCCTGTCGCCCCCGCAGCCGAACACAGTTATTATGCGCCCCGCCGCGAACGAGCGCAGCGCATTAAGCACGTTTTCAAGCCCGTCGGGCGTGTGGGCGTAGTCGATATACACCCTGTATTTCCCTTTTGTTTTTAACAGCTCCATTCTGCCCCTTACGCCGGGGAACAGCTCCGCCCCGCTGCGGACGGCGTTTTCGCCTATCCCCAGCTCGCGCGCCGCCGTCATGGCGGCGAGGGCGTTATAAACCGAGAACCGGCCTCCCGCCGGCAGCCTTACCGCCCCAAAGGGCGAAGCGAAGGCTATTCCCTCGGGAGAGAGGCGCACGGCCTCGGCCCGCACGTCGGCGGGCGAATCGATGGCGTAGGTGACAGTGCGCTCGGCCCTGCCGACGAACAAATCGGCCCACTTATCGTCGGCATTCACCACGGCGACGCGGCTCTGTCCCATAAGCGAGGCCTTCGCCTCGGCGTAGGCCTTCAGCCACT
>CANRER010000066.1 GCA_947629615.1 uncultured Clostridia bacterium
CTTCTATCACGGCGTTTTGGAAAGCTGCAACGGTTTTGTTTACAGCTTCTCGGCTTGCATACTGGACAAGGACGAGGTGCTGCTCATGGACAAGGCCGTGAAGGTGATACATAACAAGGCCATTGTCAAAGGCACAGTCAGCGCGTCGGTGCTTTACCGCACGGAAACCGGCCTTGAACAGGCGAAAACGGAAATACCTTTCACCAAGGTGGTGAACGTTGAAGGGCTGGAGGACGGCATGGAGGTGGACTGCGTCATCGACATACAGGGCTGGGAAACCGCCCTCGCCGCCGACGAAAACGGCGAAAACCGCACCGTGGACGTGGAAACCATGCTCTACTTCACCGTCACGGGCCGAGTGGCGGCCACTTGCTCCGCCATTACGGACGCCTACCTCCCCGGCGGCAGCCTTGAATGTGAAAAAAGCGGTCTTTCGCTCAGCGCGCCCCCGGTGAAGGATATGACCGACTGCGCCGTCAAGGGAACGATAAGACTGCCCTCGGATTCGGGCGACCTTGAGGGTATATGCGACGTGCGCGGCTGCCCGCGCGTCACTCGCCTTACCCGCGAGGACGATGCCATCGCCATTGAGGGCGCGGTGACGGTAAGCCTGCTTTACCGCACCAACAACCCGGAGGCCCCGGTGAACGGCTATAGCTGCGACGTGGATTTCAGCGCGTCGGTTCCCGGCGAGGCGTTCGCGGCTATGCCCACGGCCTCGGTCGTGCTGCGCCACATGAGCTGCAGCCCCGGCTCGGGGAACACCGTCGAGGTGCGCGGGCTGGCAGGCGTAACGCTCACCTCCGCCGCCCCCTGCGAGAGGACGGTGATAACCTCGGTGAAGGCCGGCGAGGCCGAAAAGAAGGCGCAGCCTTCGATTTTGATAAGCTATATCGCCGAGGAGCGTTCGCTGTGGGATATTGCCAAAAAGTATAACATCAGCCGCGCCAAGCTGGCCTCGGCCAACGATATAAGTACCGAGGAGGAGCTTAAAACCCGCCACGCATTGGTAATACCGAGGTAGGCGCGGTTTGCGCGGCGGCAAAGATTTATAGAACACAGAAAATCCGCTCATTCGAGCGGATTTTCGTTGCTTTGCGAACCCTTTACAGCCAGCCGTTAAACAGCCCCTGCACATCGTTGGTGAAGCTGTTCATATTGTCGATGACCTCCTGCTTAATGAGGTTGACATCGAAATAAACGACCTGATACTGCCCGCCGTATTCGGCGCGTACGGCGAACTTATTGTGTCCCTCGTTAAGACTCATCTGCTTATAGAACACACCGGCGGCCCCGATTTTCGTGCGAACCGCCTCGCCCTCGCCGTTAGTCATGATGGAATAGCTGCCGTCGCCGTTTTCAAGATAGTAGGCCACGCTGACCCCATTCTTGCCGGTGCCGGTTATTCCGTATGTAGTTTTGGTGGTGGCGGAATTTTTTGTTTCCGGCTTCTTTACCACGACCAAATCCGCCGCGTTGCCGGTTTCGCCGGCCCCGATGGCCGCGGGATGCTCCGCGAAGGCGAAGGACCCGGAAAGCATTATTAGTATGGCGGCCATGACTGCGCTGATCCACTTCATACCGAGTGCCGTGCCTTTCTGCCCGCGTCAACTGCTCCACGCCGCCCGCGGGCCGGCGGCGCCTGCCTATATTTTGCCCCTACCCTGCCCGCCGACGGCGGCCACGGCCAAGCGGCCAAACTCATTTCATTTTTATCCTCTGTATATCTTTCGGGCGGCTTTACACAAGACCCGATTTTATCTTCAAATTTATTATACAATACATTTATTACAAAACTTTTACGTTCAGGTTAATTGTTGTTTACAATACAGGCTCGACTTCGGCTTCCGGATTTTGCCGGAAAAGCGGCAGCACAATCGACACCGCCGTACCCTCGGGCATATGGCTTTCGATTTCGATAGATCCGCCGTGGCGCTGAACAATCTCCTTCGCTATGGCGAGGCCCAGACCCGTGCCGCCGCTCTGGCGGCTGCGGGCCTTATCCACGCGGTAGAAGCGCTCGAAAATATGCGGCACGTCCTCCCTTGGGATACCGATGCCGTTATCCGTTACTCGCAGCAGCGCATTCTGCCCGTCGGAGCCACATTCCACGTCGATTTTGCCGCCGTCGGGGGTGTATTTTATGGCGTTGGAGATTATGTTCGTCAGCACCTGCTCGATACGGTCGCTGTCGCCGAAAAAGCCGAACCGCTCGCCGTGAGGTATGAAGCTGAGGGTGTGCTTGTGGGCGCGGGCGTTTATGCCGAGCTTTTCGACGACGCTCTCCGTCAGGGCCATAAGGTCAAAGGTGGCGCAGTTAAGCCGCTGTTTGGCGTCGTCGAGCTGAGAAAGCGTCAGAAGGTCGCGCACAAGGCGCGTCATGCGGTCGGTTTCGGCGTCGATAACGCGGGCAAAGCCGGCGGTGGGGCCGTCGCCGCGGCCCTCGTCGGTTTCAACGTCTATGATGGTTTCGGCATAGCCCTTGACCGTGGTAAGCGGCGTGCGCAGCTCGTGAGAAACATTGGCCACAAATTCGCGGCGGGAGTTTTCGAGCTTGAGCTGCTTGGTTATATCGCGGAAAACCACAATAACGCCCGACGAGAACACGTTCTCGGCGTTAAAAGGCACAAAGCAGGCCTTATAATTTTTGCCGTCGCGCTCCACGTCGAACTCAAGAGCCCTGTCCTCGTCAAGATACAGCACGCGGCTCATGGTCACGTCAAGCCCCAGCTCGGAGCTGAAAATCTCGTCGAAGGTTTTGTCGCCGGCGTCGCCCAGCACGTTCACGCAGGCGGGGTTTTCGTGTATCACCCTGCCGGTGCTGCTGTCAAAGGCGATAATCGCGTCGGTCATGTGCTGAAGCACGGTTTCGATTTTATTCTTTTCGGCGGCTATATCGGCGAGGCTTTCGTCAATCTGCGCGGCCATAGTGTTGAAGGCCATCGTCAGGCGGCCTATCTCGTCGCGCGACTGCACCTCTATCTTTTGCTTAAAGCCGCCCTCGGCCATAGTTTCGGCCCGATACTGGAGCGTCGCAAGCGGGGAAATTATCGTCCCAGAAAGCACAAAGCCCAAAATAAGGCTGAACAGCAAGCCGAAAAGGATTGCCCAAAGAATGTTCACAAAGATGTTGCGGGTTACGTCGTAGACCTCCTCCTTGGTGTCGCGCACGCTGACGATGTAGCGCACCGCGCCGGAGGAGTCGGTTATCGGCACGGCGTAGTCCATGTAATCGGCGGCGCGGTCGATGTTGTCGCCCGTCATGCCGGCCATGGCCGTAACGATGTTCGGCGTGGTGAAGAAGGCGTCGCTGCGGCTGCTGCCGCCGAGAACACGGCAGGTCGAGCCGTCGAGCACATAATAGTTGCGGAAGGAGTCTATCCCCATCCAAACGGAATAGACGCTTAAAAGCTCCTCCATGTCGGCGAGAGCGTCGGGGCCGTCGGCCGCCTCGGAAAGCTCATCCAGAAATTCGTCGTTAAAAACGCGCTCGCTCATGGCGTTTTTGAAGTCGTTAAGGTAGTAGGACGAGATGTTTTGCAGCAGAAACGTACCCACCACCACCATTACGGAAATGGTGAGCAACAGGAAAATCGCGATTATTTTCCACTGTATGCTCTTGAACAAGGCCTCTCACCCACTTATTTGTTATAGTAATAGCCCACGCCGCGGCGCGTCATTATGCGGTCCGGCACGGCGGGATTATCCTCTATCTTCTCGCGCAGGCGGCGGACGGTCACGTCCACGGTGCGAACGTCGCCAAAGTACTCGTAGCCCCACACCTTTTCGAGAAGCTGTTCGCGGGTGAAGGTGCGCCCCGGCTGGCCCGCGAGGAATTTAAGCAGCTCGAACTCGCGCAGCGTCAGCTCCACAAGGCGGCCCGCCTTTTTAACCTCGTAAAGGCCGCTGTTTATCTCGATGTCGCCCACCGTCAGCACGCCCTCGCCCTCGGCGTCGCCCCCTCGGCGGAGGTTGGCCTTTATCCTCGCCATCAGCTCGCGCACCGAAAAGGGCTTTGTGATATAGTCGTCGGCCCCGGATTCAAGGCCGAAAACCTTGTCTATCTCCTCCTCGCGGGCGGTGAGCATAAGTATAGGCACGCTGCTCTGCTCCCTTATCCTGCGGCAGGCCTCGAAGCCGTCCATCTTGGGCAGCATTACGTCGAGAAGGATAAGGTCGGGCTTGGCGGTCTGGGCAAGCTCCACGGCGGCGGCGCCGTCGTAGGCGGCTATCACTCTGTAGCCCGCCTTTTGAAGGTTGAATTTGAGCATTTCAACTATCGGCGTTTCGTCGTCCACAACGAGTATGGTTTTTTCCATCTTTTCACTCTCCCTGCTTTATGTATTCGGCGCCGGCCTCCTCGCGCGCGGGCTCCGCGGCCTCGGGCTCGGGGGCGGAGCTTTCCTCCGCGGCAACGGCCAGCATTAGCTTTATTCGGTTTTCCTGATTTACGCGGGTGGCGCCGGGGTCGTAATCTATCGGCACGATATTGGCCTTCGGTTCAAGCGTGCGGATTTTTCTTATCATGCCCTTGCCGACGATATGGTTCGGCAGGCAGCCGAAGGGCTGCGCGCAGATGACGTTGCTGTAGCCAAGCTCCACAAGCTCCATTATTTCAGCCGTGAGCAGCCAGCCCTCGCCCATCTTGCAGCCGTGGCTTATAACGCCGTCAGCCATGCTTTTCAGCCTTTTGAACGAGGACGGCGCGACAAAGCCGCTGTTCTCGCGCACGGCGGCTATCAGCTCGTCCTTGAGCGAGGAAAGATATCCTTCCGCCAGCTTATACGTTTCCTTAACGACGGCGCTGCCGCCGTAAAGCTCGATGGTGTCGATGGGGGTATCGACGCAGTAGAGCGCGAAATCGAGCAGCCCGCCGAGCATGACCTCGCAGCCCTGCTCGTAAAGGAAGCGTTCCAAATCATTATTCCCAAGAGCGGCGTATTTTACGTATATTTCGCCGACGATACCGACCTTTATCTTCTTCTCTTTTTTAACGGGTATCCTCGCGAAGCTGTCCACAATGGCTTTGAGGTTGGCGCGGCGTTCGCTTTTTGAAAGCCCCCTGCCGCTTTGGAAGCCGCGCCTAAGCGCGTCGATCCACATTCCGACGCAGGCGGCGCTGTCGCCCTTGTTCACCTCGTAGGGCTTGACCTGATTGTCGAGCAGCATCAAAAGGTCGCCGTAGACGACCGCCGTCAGCATTTGTCGAATGAGGTTTGGCGTCAGCTTAAAGCCGGGCGATTTTTCAAGCCCGCTGACGTTCAGCGAAATTATCGGGATAAAGCCCCAGCCCATAGCGTTCAGCGCCTTGCGCAGCAGCGAAATGTAATTCGACGCGCGGCAGCCGCCGCCCGTCTGCGGCAGGAGCAGCGCAACCTTGTGAATGTCGTACCTTCCGCTTTTGAGGGCGTCTATCATCTGGCCGATGACGAGCAGCGCGGGATAGCAGGTGTCGTTATGTACGTGCTTCAGTCCCTCGTCCACCACGCCGCGTCCGGTGTTGTAGAGGATTTCGGCGTTATAGCCGTGATTTTTCAGTATGCCCTGTATTATCTTGAAATGAATGTGGTTCATGTCCGGCACGAGGATAGTGTAGCCCGCGTCCTTCATTTCCTTGGTAAACAATACCTTTTCCAAACTATTCACCCTTGCTTTTTGCCCGCCCGAAGCGCCGCGAACAGGCTCCGAAGGCGGATTTTTACGGTTCCCATGTTTGTTATCTCGTCAATTTTTATCTGAGTGTATATCTTGCCCTTTTCTTCGATTATGCGGCGCACCTCGTCGGCGGTGATGGCGTCCACCCCGCAGCCGAAGGATACGAGCTGCACCAGATTTACGTCCGGCCCCTGCTCGCCCACCCATTTGGCGGCGGCGTAAAGCCGCGCGTGGTACGTCCACTGGTTCAGCACCTGCGTTTCAAACGGGGCCACGCCGGGACTTACGCTGTCCTCGGTTATGACGACCGCGCCCATGTCGCAGATGAGCTTGTCGATGCCGTGGCTTATTTCGCCGTCCACGTGATACGGCCTTCCGCACAGCACTATAACGGGCAGGCCCTTTTCGCGGGCGGCGGCGAGGAACTCCGCCCCCTTCGCGGCGATGCGGCCCATGTGGGCGCGGTATTCCGCGTAGGCCGCGTCGGCAGCCTTTTTCACCTCGGCGAGGTTTATGCCGCCGAACTCGCGTTCGAGAACGGCGTGTATCTTTTTTGCGAAATCCTTCGGGCGGTGAAGCCCGAGGTAGTCGTATATCAGCCTTGTGCCGCCGAGGTCGGTGACGTTAGCCTTGATGACCTCGGGATAGTAAGCCACGACGGGGCAGTTATAATGGTTCGCCGAAAGCCCCTCGTCCAGATTGTAGGACATACAGGGGTAAAAAATTGCGTCACAGCGGCCCGCCAAGGCCTCGATATGCCCGTGGAGCAGCTTCGCGGGGTAGCACACGGTGTCGGAGGGGATAGTGTGCTGGCCGCCGAGATACAGCTCGCGCGTACTCTCGGGCGAAGCCGTCACCCCGAAGCCGAGGGCGGTAAAGAAGGTGTGCCAGAAGGGGTAAAGCTCCCACATATTCAGCCCCATAGGTATGCCGATAAGGCCCCTCTCGCCCCGGGTGGGGGCGTAGGCGGCGATAAGGCCGCGAATGTATTCGTAAAGGTCGTACCTTTCGGCGGACGCGGCGGTTTTAAGCGGCTTTTCACAGCGGTTCCCCGCGATGAAGCGCCGCCCCCCGCCGAAGCTGTTCACCGTCAGGCGGCAGTGATTTGTGCAGCCGCCGCAGACGACCTGCTTTGCCTCGTGCTTAAAGACGCGCAGCTCGTCTAGGGTTATTGTCGTCGATTTTTCGGGGGCGTTGTCCTTGGCGTAAAGCGCGGCCCCGTAGGCCCCCATGAGGCCCGCTATGTTGGGGCGCACCACCTCGCGGCCGAGCTCGGTTTCAAATGCGCGCAGCACCGCGTCGTTGAGGAAGGTGCCACCCTGCACAACTATGTTTTTGCCAAGGCTGTCGGCGCTGGCCGCGCGAATGACCTTGTAAATGGCGTTTTTCACCACGCTCAGGCTAAGCCCGGCGGAGATGTTCTCGATAGACGCGCCGTCCTTTTGCGCCTGCTTGACGGAGGAATTCATGAACACCGTGCAGCGCGAGCCGAGGTCCACCGGCTTGTCGGCCAGCAGGCCCTTTTGGGCAAATTCGCTTATGCTGTAGCCCAGCGCCCCGGCGAAGGTCTGCAAAAACGAGCCGCAGCCCGACGAGCAGGCTTCGTTGAGAAAAATATTGTCAATGGCGCCGCCGCGTATTTTGAAGCACTTTATATCCTGACCGCCGATGTCGATGATAAAGTCCACGTTGGGGTTGAACCTTTTCGCGGCGGTAAAGTGGGCCATTGTTTCCACAAGGCCCATGTCGAAGCCGAAGGCGTTTTTCACAAGCTCCTCGCCGTAGCCGGTGGCCGCGGAGGCGTTTATCTTTACATTGGGGTATTTTTCGTAAAATTTAATCAAAAAGTCGCGGAGCAGCGGCACGGGGTTGCCGCTGTTGGGCATATAGTCCGCGTGGAAAATATCGCCCTTTTCGTTCAGCACAACGGCCTTTAGGGTGGTGCTTCCGGCGTCCACGCCAAGGTAAGCCTCCTTGGGGTCGGGGTCGTCGGTGATGGGTATGCCGGCCCTTTGGTGCCGCT